>JABFSV010000113.1 GCA_013140405.1 Methyloglobulus sp.
CTTTTAATGTAATTCAGGTAGTTCTCTTCCCCTCGCCAGGATAAGGCCATTGTCAGGCCAATCAGCAATATAAATACATCAAGAAACTGGAATCCGAATAGTGAAATAAACCCGGCAACCGCACTAAAACCGTGACCGAAATTATCGGTTAACACTGGGCTGAGGGTTTGCCAATTAGCTGACAGGCCTTCTGGCGTGGGGGTATACACGTAATCTGTGTAGTACAAGCTGGAATGGTAGAACAATATCCCTAACGCAGCGATAACGCGGGTAATTTCAATCCAAACAACTTTGGCTTTGTTTTGCATAGTGGGTCAGTCCTTCGTTAATGGTCACCCTGTATCCAGCAACCCTATAAGGTATGGGTCGATCCGGAAATAATTGACAGCTAAAACGTCGGGTTTTCAGAAGCTGTTACTGCCATTCATACTCTATTGCTTTGAGAAAAGACCTCGCTAAGATCATGTGTCCTGCATGTGTCGGATGGACGCGATCCCATGCCAGCGCCATCGGATGCAAGTCCGTTAAGGCGGCATCGAAAGCGGCTTGCGTATCTACGAATAACGCTTGATATTTTTCGGCTAATTGTCTTACTGCTGCGCCGTATTGATCCATCATTTTCCGCATCGGCTCGGTTCGATTGGGTTCGATGAAGTAAGGCGTCATCAGTATAAGCCCGTTGAGCGATGGCCGGGTGACTTGCAATAATTTATCCAGCGTTTGTGCATACTCGTCCAGCGACACATGCCATTCAGACTGATTTGGCGAATGAAAGTACCGCCAGACATCATTAATCCCGATACAAATCGATAACCAGTCAGGTTCTAACTCCAGCACATCGGTTTGCCAGCGGGCGTGCAAATCGCGAACTGTATTGCCAGAGACACCCATGTTGACCATCCGAATTCGATGGTCTGGATAACGTGCAGTCAATAATCCATCCACTAAGCTCACGTAGCCTTTGCCCAAAGCATCAAACAGACCTTCCCCGACTGGTCGCGCACGGTCGCAATCGGTTATCGAGTCGCCAATCACTAACAATTTACTTTTGGGCTGGATAATGATGAGATTTCTCCCTGTTTGTTGGATGCCCCGATTACATTCAAAAATTCGATGTTATGGGTTTGAATATAGTGTAAAGAAACAGTGGGTGTTTGTAATCTAAAAAGATTACGCGATGCTGGTGAAGTTTTACTTGTTGATCAACTATGAGCCGCTAAAAAACGATCCAGGGCATTGGCAAAGGCTTGTTTATCCCGTTGTCCTAAGGCGGAAGGGCCGCCACCGGACACTTGTCCCGTATCACGCAAACCGGTCATAAAATCACGCATTGCCAAGTGTTCTTTGATGTTTTCCTTGGTGTATAACTCGCCTCTGGGGTTTAGTGCATAGGCATTCTTAGCAACCACTTCAGCCGCCAGGGGAATATCGGCGGTAATCACTAAATCATTGGCTTTGCACTGTTGCACGATATAGTTGTCAGCGACATCAAAGCCGTTGGCAACCTGAACGGCTTTAATAAATGGTGAAGGTGGTGTTGCTATTATGCGGTTTGCGACCAGCACTAAGGGAAGCTGTTTACGTTCCGTCGCCCGAAACAATATGTCTTTGATGATGTTAGGGCAAGCATCGGCATCTACCCAAATTTGCAGAGTCATGCGTTGAATGTTGTTCGTGCAGACTGAATGGCTTTTTTCACGGTTTCTGGTGCTGTGCCACCTATGTGCTTTCGTGCGGCAACAGAGCCTTCCAGCGTTAATATGTCGTATACGTCCGGTGTTATTAGGGGCGAAAACTGCTGTAACTCAGGTAGTGATAACTCGGCAAGATCGCGTTGGCTATCCAGGCCTAAACGTACAGCTAGGCCGACAATTTCATGGGCATCGCGGAATGCAAGGCCTTTACGTACCAGATAGTCAGCAAGGTCGGTAGCAGTCGCAAAACCGCGTTTGGCGGATTGATACATGTTCTCTTTTTTGGCTTTGATATGGGGAACCATGTCAGCATAAGCCCGTAAGCAATTGATTAGCGTGTCCACTGTATCGAACAGGGGTTCTTTGTCCTCCTGATTATCTTTGTTGTAAGCCAGAGGCTGGCTTTTCATCAGCATTAACAGGGCGATCAAATGGCCTGTGACCCTGCCTGATTTTCCACGCACCAGTTCCGGTACATCCGGATTTTTCTTTTGCGGCATGATGGACGAACCCGTACAAAAGGCATCCGGCATGTCAATGAAGTCAAATTGGGCGCTAGACCACAGAATCAGTTCTTCGGAAAACCGCGACAAGTGCATCATAATCAAGCTGGCGACTGCGGTAAATTCAATGGCAAAATCGCGGTCGCTCACCGAGTCGAGGGAGTTTGCCGAAGGTCGGCTAAAGCCAAGTAAATCGGATGTCAACTGTCGGTCGATAGGGTAACTTGTGCCAGCAAGCGCAGCTGCACCTAATGGCATGACATTGATGCGTTTTAAACAATCCTGCAAGCGTTCATGGTCGCGGCTCAACATCTCAAACCAGGCCATCAAGTGATGCCCAAAGGTGATGGGCTGGGCAACTTGCAAATGCGTGAAACCGGGCATAATCGTATCAGCATGTTGCTCAGCCAAGTCCAGGATAGCGGTTTGAAGACGGCGCAACTGTATTTCAATGTGCTTTATTTCACTACGAAGATAAAGCCGAATGTCGGTGGCTACCTGATCGTTACGTGAACGTCCAGTATGCAGTTTTTTCCCTGCCACACCGATAAGGTCAGTCAGTCTGGCCTCAATATTCATGTGGACATCTTCTTGTTTAATCGACCAAACGAACTGGCCACGGTCTATTTCTTCGGCTATTTGGGTCAACCCCCCGACAATGGCATCACGCTCTTCAGAAGTCAGTATACCAATTGCACAGAGCATGGTGGCATGGGCAACAGAGCCTTGAATATCTTGCTCCGCCATACGTTTGTCAAAATTTACAGAGGCGGTGAACTCTTCTACAAAAGCATCAGTGGCTTCCGCAAAACGGGCGCTGGAGAGTTTTTCAGAATTAACGGTAGTCATAAACTTAAAAGGGGTAACTGAATGAATGTATCGCAATAAAAAAAGGGTTGTTCCGGCTCGACTTGGATAAGTCCAAAGCTAGATGTTATTCGTGCTTGGGAAAAAGCAAAATATTATGCAATGCAGAAGTAGCATTAATCACTGAAAAAAGGAGTCGTCATCAGCATCATTCTCAGTTGTCAGCGGTTCGCCAGGAATTGCTTTTTCTTCCATTGCCCATTCGCCCAAGTCGATGAGTTTGCAACGCTCACAGCAAAAAGGCCGGAATGGATATTCCGATGTCCAGGAAACAGGTTTCTTGCAATTAGGACATTTTACTGTCAATGGTTGCTGGGATGGGGCCATTAAAACAAACAACGGGTTAAGGAAAAAGGAATGTCATCTGTGCTTTGTGTAGGCCGTTGTTCATCTTCGGAAGGCACCATAAATCGGATGCTACAACGGTGCTTGCCGCCACTGATTTCGGCAAAACAGGGCAGTGACTTATCCATGCTGACGTTGATAAGCTGGTAGGGCAGGTTTTTGTCCAGTGCAAGTTGAAAAAAGCCAGCCTCGGCGATTTCTTCGCTAGGTGCATTGCTGTGACGGATAAAATCCAGGATGAGAGCAATTGCGTTATGAATCTCGTTGAAAGGCTGGCTCCATCGCCCCAGGTCTTTCAAACGAATTGACTCCTCCTGCTCCAGCCAGTAATGAAATTCCGGCAGGTCAAATGAACAGGTTCCGCCTGGGATTGAACTGCGCTGGGTGATGCTTTGGAACAGGTCGCTTTCCATAATGGCTATGCCTATTTTGCCGCTGGTGGCATAGAGTTTTTTACTGGTCTCAGTGAGTTGGTTAAGTATGGATTCCAGTTGTTTGGGATCAACATTTTGGCTATCGGCATATTTATTGAGCACTTTCGCATGACGATCGAGTTCTTTCAATATTTCCGACTTGAGGTCGTTTCGCCTGAAAATTGACATAATGTCCAGCAGCACACTAATGGCGGCTCGTTTGTCGGGGATGGTTGGTCCTGATGAAAAATGACCAAATTCTTGAAATAGCTGTTCTAGCCTAATGAAAACTCGTATTCGTTCATTGAGTGGGAATTCATAGGTGATGTGGTTTTTCACAAGCGTGGTTGTCCTAATGATGCGCTGATTGAAAGGTAAAGATTGTGCAATTTTTTGACCTGCTCTGCAAGTTGGCTACTGCAACCAGAATTGTCGATGACATCATCGGCATGAGCTATCCTGAATTCTCGGCTCACTTGACTGTCAATTATAGACCGGATTCTTGTGTCGGCTAAATTATCCCGGCATTTGACGCGTTCTATCTGGCTTTCGACCGGACAATCAATCACGAGTATACGGTCAACAAAATGGGTCATACGGGTTTCAAACAATAATGGGATGCTGACGATGCAATAAGATGTATCCAGGAGGTCAATTTTTTCCTGCATAGCGCTAAATACCAGGGGATGCAAGATAGCTTCAAGTTTCTGTTTTTGTGTGGGATCTGAAAAAACGATGTCGCGTAAATAATGCCTGTTTAGGGAGCCATTAGGATTCAAAACACTATCGCCAAAGACGTTACCTATTTCTACCAAAGCGGGTTTTCCAGGCTCTACCAGACCATGAGCGATGTCATCAGCATCGACAACTGGGATATTCATTTCTGTAAAAAACTTGCTGACGGTGGTTTTGCCGCAGCCTATACCGCCAGTAAGGCCTACTTTGAACACCCGATTATAAGCCCGCTATTTTCAAGTAGAACTGGTTAATGTCAGCCCCCCAAATCAAGGCTATCCAACCCGCAGCCGCCAAATAAGGCCCGAAGGGGATGGGTGTGTTACGGTCATGACGAGAAAATACAATCATGGCAATGCCGACGACTGCGCCAACCAACGATGACAACAAAATAATCGCAGGCAAGGATTGCCAACCTAACCAAGCTCCAAATAAAGCCAACAATTTAAAATCGCCATAGCCCATTCCTTCCTTGCCGGTCAGCAATTTAAATAGATGAAAAACGCTCCAAAGTGCCAAGTAACCGGCAATCGCTCCGATAATGCTGGCATTGCTGTCAGTAAAAAGGCCGAACATGCTCAAAAAAAGCCCCAGCCAGAGCATAGGTAGCGTGATTGAATCTGGCAATAAATGGTGGTCAATATCAATAAAACTCAATGCAATTAACGACCAAGTCAGCAGTAAACCAAATCCTGTTTGTGGCGTAAAACCAAAATGGTTAGCTATGACGAAAGAGGTTAGGGCGGTAAATGCTTCAATGATGGGATAGCGCAGGGAAATAGGGTTTTTGCACTTAGCGCACTTGCCGCGCAAGAAAACATAGCTGATGACTGGAATGTTCTGATAGGGTTTGATAGGTGTATTGCAGCCAGGACAACGGGAAAGCGGCAACACCAGATTAAACGGTTCTTCTGCCTGTGGTTCTGAATCTAGCCCCAAATACTCCTGGCAATCTTTGCGCCAGTTTTTTTGCATCATGATTGGTAGGCGGTAAATAACCACGTTTAGAAAGCTACCAACCAGTAAGCCAATCAAGCCGACGACTGCAGAAAAAAGGGCTGGGAAGCCTATAAGGTAATCAAGTGATTGCATAATGTGCAGATAACAGTGCCAAGCTCCCTTTCGGGAGCGGTTTTTCGGTGTTTTTAATTAAAAATCAATGAATTAACTTCCAATACACAGCGCCCAGTTTTTAAAATTGGTAGAGACATAGCCAAACTAAATTGCAGACCCTAGTTTGAATATTGGCAGGTACATGGCGACAATCAAGCCACCAACTAATATCCCCAATATGACCATGATGATTGGCTCCATCAAGCTGCTCAGGTTGTCAACTAAGTTATCCACTTCTTCTTCGTAAAAATCAGCCACTTTTGACAACATAGCATCGATAGAACCGGATTCTTCACCGATGGCAACCATTTGTTGCACCATATGAGGGAACAAACCGGCTTGGCTCATGGCAAATTGTAGGCGTTGGCCAGTTGCCACTTCTTCGCGCATTTTCATGACAGCTTCAGCATAGATAATATTGCCACAGGCGCCAGCGACCGATTGTAGTGCATCCACTAAAGGAACACCTGCCGCAGACATAGTTGATAACGTCCTTGCAAAACGGGCAATGGCGGATTTGTTCATGATCAAACCGACCACAGGAAGCCTCAATAACATTCTATCGAGGAAATGACAAAATTTTCTTGAGCGTTTCTTGAAAAAATCAAAAGTATAGACGGCTGCGACAACGCACCCGATAACAATCCACCAGTATTTCTGCATCCATTCCGACATTTCAACGACCATTTGTGTAAATGCAGGTAAGTCAGCGCCAAAGCTTTTAAACATATCTGAAAAAACGGGTACCACAAAAATAAGGAGGATCGTTGTCACAATGAAAGCCACAACGACTACCGCTATTGGGTAGGTCAAGGCTTTTTTGATCTTCTTCTTCATCGACTCGGTTTTTTCTTTGTAAGTGGCGATCTTGTCCAGCAGTGTTTCCAGTACCCCAGCTTGTTCGCCAGCTTCAACTAAGTTACAAAATAACTCATCAAAATAGATAGGCCTTCTGTTCAAGGCTTCTGCCAATCTGTCTCCGGCCTCTATGTCGGTTTTTACGCTCAGCAAGAGATCCTGCATACTGGGGTTTTCATGTCCTTTGCCAACAATATCAAAGGATTGTACTAGAGGAACGCCAGCCTTGAGCATAGTCGCCAATTGCCTTGAAAAAATGGCAATATCCCCAGAGGTGATAGCTTTTGGCCTACTTGCGAACAAGGGTTTGGGTTTGGCTTTGATTTTGGTGACTCGATAACCTTGCCGCCGCAACTCTGCTTTAGCAACTGCTTCGCTTTTCGCGGCAAAAACACCCTTGGATACTTTCCCGTTTTTATCTTTCCCTTCCCAAATGAAATCTACTTGCTCAACTTGTTCTGCCATTGTTATTCCTTAGTAACTCTATCAATTTCTTCGATGCTGGTAACGCCCATTCGCACTTTATTCAAACCCGATGCGCGTAAATCATTGATCCCTTCAGCTTGGGCTTGGGCAGCTAGCTGCATGGCGTTGCCGCCCTCAAGGATCAGGGCGCGCATTTTTTCACTGAGGGTCATGACCTGGTAAATACCGACTCGCCCTTTATAACCGTTCGTGCAGAGTTCACAGCCCACAGCGCCAAAGAGCTTCAGGGTTTTGAACTCATCTTCTTTGAAACCTATGGATGCGAGTGCCTTATCTGGTAAGGTCACAGGCGTTTTACAATGTTCGCACAGACGCCTAGCCAAACGTTGCGCCATAATCAGGTTTACGGCAGAAACAATGTTAAAGGGCGCAATGCCCATTTGCATCAGACGGTTCAATGTTTGCGGAGCGTCATTGGTGTGTAGGGTGGACAAGACTAAGTGACCTGTTTGCGCGGCTTTTACGGCAATTTCAGCGGTTTCCAGGTCACGAATCTCACCAACCATGATGATGTCTGGATCTTGCCGTAAAAACGCCCTTAAGGCATTGGCAAAGGTCAGCCCTGATTTGACATTGACATTGACTTGGTTAATGCCTTCTACGGTAATTTCCACAGGATCTTCTGCCGTGGAAATATTGCGTTCCATGCTATTTAGAATATTCAATCCCGTATAAAGGCTGACAGTTTTACCGCTACCCGTCGGCCCAGTTACCAAGACCATACCATAGGGTTTATTGATAGCTTCCAGAAAAAGTTTTTGCTGGTCTGGTTCAAAGCCCAATTTTTCAATGCCGAGTTGGGCGCTGGTTGGATCTAAAATACGGAGCACCACTTTTTCGCCAAACAAGGTCGGGCAAGTGTTCACACGAAAATCAATTGCGCGGGTTTTGGACAAAATCATTTTGATCCGGCCATCTTGAGGGACCCGACGTTCTGCGATGTCCATTTTGGACATGACCTTAATTCTGGATATGATGCGGTTGGAAATGTTTGCTGGCGGACTTGCTACTTGGTGGAGTATGCCATCAGATCTGTAGCGGATGCGGAAGTTTTTTTCGTAAGGTTCCAAATGGATGTCAGAAGCGCCTTTTTTGATGGCATCCAGCAAAATCTTATTGACGAAACGGACGATGGGGGCATCGTCAATATCCGAGTTGGCATCGCTTTTGGCGGGGTCTTCTTCGCCACCTGTTATGTTCAGGTTGTCCAGATCCGCGTCCATAAGATCTGACATAGTGGTATCGACAGAGTCCAGGCCAGTTTCAATAGCCTTAAGCAGTTTGCTTTCTTCGACTAAAACTGTTTCGAGATTGAGTAGGCTCTGGAATTTAATGTCATCCAAGCCATGTGGATCGGTGGGGTCGGATATCCCAATGAACAAGGTTTTCCCACGTTTCATTAGGGGAATGGCATTGAATTTACGGATCAATTTTTCGTTGACCAAATTCAGCGGCAGGCTGCGAGGATCGATGGCATCCAAGTCTAAAAACGGCATACCGAACTCTATTGATGCCGTTGAGGCGATGATTCTGCTATCGACAATTTTATTGGCAACCAAATAGGTTATCAGAGAAACCTTGTTTTTTTGGGCTTCCTGAATATAGGTTTTGGCATCCTTTTCCGTTAGTAGGCCTTCCTGGATAAGGCATTTTGCAAGTCCGCTGAAATTAAATTCTGTTGTTGCTGTAGCCATGATTTTCTACCGGATGATCATATCCCATGAATATAGATGAAAGGGGGATTAGGTTCAAGAATTAAAAAATTGGTGATGCCTATCTTCTAGCTTTGAAAAACATCTGAGGAGCCACAATAAGCTAACAATTCGCTGTTTGCGCGATGAAAATAGCCCTTTTAGGTGCAGGAAGGCTTTCGCAAGTCATCATGGGATTGCCCTTGGCAAGAAAATCTTTTAACGAATGAAAAGTCATCCATTCTGTGCTGCGCTGCTCTTCTGTACTGGTTGTAGTGACATCAATAAGGCGGATATTTGTAAATCCACAACGTTTTAGCCAGCCCATCAACGTTGGGCAACTGGGCAAAAACCAGACGTTTCGCATTTGTGCATAACGGTCTTCAGGGACTAGCACTTCACCCAATCCGCCGTCAATAACTAGTGTTTCCAATACAAGTTCGCCGCCAGGGACAAGGCTGTCCCTTAGTTCCAACAAATGGTCTATGGGCGAACGGCGGTGATAAAGCACGCCCATAGAGAATACGGTATCAAACGCTTTCATGCCATGAGGCAGGTCTTCTATACCTAAAGGCAGCACAAAGACAGGCGGCGTTCCCCCGTGTAACTTACGAATGAACTGAAATTGCACGACATTTAGCAACATTGGATCGATACCAACCACCATTTTGGCTTGCTTACCCAGCATACGCCAGCAATGATAACCATTGCCGCAACCTACATCCAATACCAGCCGGTGTTTGAGCGGGGCGATATGTTTTTCCAAGCGCTTCCACTTCCAGTCTGAACGCCACTCGGTATCTATGTTAATGCCGAATAGGTCGTAGGGCCCTTTCCGCCAGGGATGTAGGCTTTTTAGTTGGTTTTCCAGCGTTGCCTTTGCCAGCTCGGTTAGATCGTTTGCAGAGCCTATTTTAACGGTATCTGCATCCAGGATGCGGTGGTTTGTGGTAAATTCTGGCAGCTTATCAATTTGCTGTTGCCATGTCGCCAAATATCCATGACGGGTATGGTCGAATGCCTTGCTAATTTGCTGCGGCAAGCGGTCTGCCCATACATCTGCCTTGGCAGACTGAAGCGCATCATATAAGGGTTGGTAGTCAATCACTTAAGTGCGATGATCGAAGCGAAATTAAAATATTGGAACCACACTTCCGCACTGCTGAAACCTGCTTGTTGCAGTCGTTGTTGATGTAAGCCAAAGGTTTCAGGGATCAGTACGTTTTCTAATGCGGTGCGTTTTTGGCTGATTTCCAAGTCGGTATAGCCCTTGGCTTTTTTAAACAGATGGTGCATATCGGTTTGTAGGACATTTTGCCTGTCGTCATCAAACTTAAGTTTTTCCGAAAGAATCAGTATTCCCCCAGGTAAAAGCCCCTGGTTGATCTTTTCCAGAAACGCTAGTCGGTCTGCGATGGGAATAAATTGCAAAGTAAAATTCAAGACGACGACTGATGCGTTTTCGATGCTTATATCTCGGATATCAGCACACAGCACATCAACCGGAATCGAAGAGGGGAGTTGCCGCAATTTTTTTTCAAATCCAGATACCATCGCCGATGAGTTATCGACAGCAATGATGCGGCAGTTTTCGGTTTCTATCTGCTCACGCATGGAGAAGGAGGCCGCGCCCAGGGAGCAACCTAAGTCATAACAATGGCTGTGTGGCTGCGCGTAGCGTTTTGCAAGTAACCCAATCGCCGTGATAATCGTACTGTATCCAGGCACAGAACGCTGGATCATGTCAGGAAACACGCTGACAACTTTTTCGTCAAACGCGAACGCGCTTATTTCACCGAGGGGATTGGCATAAATCGAATCTTTCAGTGAGTTCACGGCGAACTGGCTATTTTGTATAAATTCGGGGTTCTTAATGAACTCGTTTACGGGGGGGTTGGGAATATGGCTTCGTGCTAGGGTTATCGTTTACCATCCTTCCCACTGGGAAGGATGGTTTCAGGATCACTATCAGGAGTTTTTAGCAGCCAAGGCTTCTGCATTACGCTTAGCCAGCCCATCAATTACAGCGGCAAGTGAGCCTTTGGTTTTGACTTCATTGCTGAAAGTTGAACGATAATTAGTCACGAGGCTAACACCCTCGATCATGATGTCGTAGGCTTTCCATCCGCCATTAGCCAACAGCATGCGGTAGTTTACGCTGATAGGTTGTAGTCCAGGCTGTAAAACTTCCGTCTTGACGACGACTTTGTTAGAACCGCTTGCCATTTCGAGTGGCAGGAAGCGAACCGTCCAGTCCTTAAATTCCACAAATGCACGGGAATAAGTCCGCACTAATAAAGTCTGAAACTCGCGTTTGAAGCGGGTTTGCTCATCGCTACTTGCCGAATTCCACAATTTACCCAAAACTAATTCAGAAATTTTGTCAAAATCGGTATGGGGATTGATGGCTTGGTCAACAAATTGGGCAACTTGAGCAAAATTTTGGCTAAATGCCTTGTCTTGTAATTTTTGTTGGAGCTTGTCCGATGCTTCTTGAATGGCTTGTTGGGGAGGCAGTAAGTCAGAAGCCTTTGCACCAGTTGCAGTCAACAGGCTGAATAACACGATGAACAAACCTAATGCACTAAATTGTTTTGTTTTCATAAAAATCCTCTAAAATCGGGTCAATGCGCTTGCGTTGTGAACGTTGACGACCGGCGGTTGATAGGGTGAATAAGCAGGGAAGTGGTTTATCTTTTTCAATCAGGCTGTTTCAATCAATGCAATTGATGAATAGGCAGCGTAAAAGACCATTATTCCTTAATCCATGAGTACACATAAGATGCCTTATAGTAACATTAATTTTCCTTTTACACGTATGAGAAGAATGCGTTGCAACGATTTTTCCCGCCGATTAATGAGGGAGAATCAACTAAGTACCGACGATTTAATTTACCCGATGTTTGTTACTGAAGGCTTAAACCGTCGGGAGCCAATTTCTTCCATGCCCGGCATAGAAAGAGTTTCCTTGGATTTATTATTGGCTGAGGCGCAAGAGGTTTACGATCTTGGCATTCCCGCGATTGCGTTGTTTCCCGTAGTTGGTGGCGATAAAAAATCCGACGATGCCGCAGAAGCGTATAACCCTGACGGTTTGATCCAACGCAGCGTCAGGGCGCTGAAAAAAACTGTGCCGCATTTGGGGATCATCACTGATGTTGCCCTCGATCCCTTTACGGTGCATGGCCAGGACGGCCTTATCAATGACAGTGGTTATGTCGTCAACGATGAAACGGTAGAGGTACTCGTCCGGCAAGCGCTTTCCCATGCGGATGCTGGCGCCGATATGGTTGCGCCTTCAGACATGATGGATGGTCGCATAGGTGCTATCCGGCAGGCTTTGGAGGCAAAAGGGCATGTTAATGTAAAGATCCTCGCTTATTCCGCCAAATATGCGTCCAGTTTTTATGGGCCATTTCGGGATGCGGTCGGCTCCTCTGACAATTTGGGTGGCGGCAACAAATACAGCTACCAAATGGATCCCGCCAATTCCGACGAGGCTTTGCGTGAAATCCAGCTTGATTTGCAGGAAGGTGCGGACATCGTCATGGTCAAGCCCGGAATGCCTTATTTGGACATTATCCGCAGGGTAAAAGACAGCTACGGCGTACCCACTTTTGCATATCAGGTCAGTGGGGAATATGCTATGATTAAAGCTGCTGCCATGAATGGTTGGCTGGATGAAAAGCCGGTCGTTTTGGAATCGCTGCTGGCTTTTAAGCGTGCTGGCAGTGATGCAATTTTGACCTATTTTGCAAAATCTGTGGCTCGATGGCTGGCTCAGACTTGATATGTTCAGCTAGAAAAACATGATCTTCAAGGCACTATCACGACGAAGGGTGTGCTATAAATCAAAAATAACATTACAAATGAGGTATTGCTATGGAATTAGTTACAACAACTCTCGGTTATGAAATGTTGCTGCGCTGGGGGCATTTATTGGCGGGCATTACTTGGATTGGCTTGCTTTACTATTTTAACCTTGTGCAAGGTGAATATTTTAAAGAAGCAGACGGTGGCGCAAAATCGGATGCGATCCAAAAATTGGTGCCACGGGCGCTATGGTGGTTTCGTTGGGGTGCTGTAGTCACCTTGCTGACCGGTTTGGCTATGCTGGGGCTCAAGGGTGGCGGTTCCCTTGATATTTATATCGGCGCTCTACTCGGCATTATCATGTTCACCAATGTGTGGTTAATTATCTGGCCTAACCAAAAGATAGTGATCGCTTCTGCGACCCAAGTCGCAACTGGTGGGCAAGCGTTACCTGAAGCGGCTGGCGCCTTGGCAACGGCGGGTTTGGCATCAAGAACTAATGCCTTGTTTTCAGTGCCCATGTTGTACTTTATGGGGGCTTCATCGCATTTTCCGCACGGCTTTAACTTCATAGCTTTCCTGATTGCCGCTGCGATTATTCTGGTGTTGGAATACAACGGGGCTTATCCAGTGCTAAAAAATATTGGTGCTTTAAGTAAATTGCCCGCTGGCGGAAAAATGGGGCCTTACGCCAGTGTTAAAGGGGTTATCCACTGTGGTTTAGGGTTAACAATCGTCCTGTTCCTGATTGTCGACCTTATTAAGTAAAGGTTACTGATTCAGCAGAAATAGCCGCATTATGCGGCTATTTTTTTTGCCCCGTTTCTGCGTTGATTAGCTTTTTAACAGTTCCGTTTGTCTGATTAAGTTTGCTATGGCTATCTTCTTTCTGCATTTTCTAAGCACTTGGATTGAATCGTGTTCTTTAAGTTGTCGTTATAATGTACTAATCTTATCGTACTATGATTTATAACAAAGATAAAAAAATGGCTGGTAAAGACCGTTATGCGGTATTTGGTTGCCCAATAAAGCACAGCAAATCACCGCGAATTCATCAGCTTTTTGCGGAACAAACCCAACAATCACTCGAATATACCGCGCAAGAAGTCCCGGCAGAACGGTTCAGAGAGTCGGTCACAGGTTTTTTTTCCAGAGGCGGCAAAGGCTTGAATTGTACCTTGCCGTTAAAAGAGTTGGCTTGGGCATTTGCAGATTTAACGACGAAACGTGCCGAATTGAGTAGGGCGGTCAATACGCTCGTGATACAGGACGATGACCGTATATTGGGCGACAATACCGATGGTTGTGGCCTGATTACTGACTTGAAGGTTAATCACGGCATTTCCTTGAAGAATTCTAGGATTTTAATTTTGGGTGCTGGGGGTGCGTGCAGAGGCATTCTTGCACCCATTCTCGAGAATTCTCCACACCATCTTATTCTGGCTAATCGTACTCGACAAAGAGCCAGTGATTTGGCGGCGGAGTTTTGTATTTTAGG
>JABFSV010000201.1 GCA_013140405.1 Methyloglobulus sp.
AGTGCAAACAACCCATTTAAGTGGCCTGTTGCACCCAAGTAAAGTAAAGCAAGGCCAATTGTGGAGTAGGTCAGGATTCTGATAATCCGCGCCACTTTCTCAGGCGCTGCCTTTTGAAATGCCCTCAATGCGTAAAAGGCAATGACGATCAACAACAAGACCAGATATATTCGAATCACGCTATTCTCCGGCACATTGCCGTTTGGGGTTGCTATTTCTTAGCTGCAACTTAAATAATACCTTAGAATATTGCTGATAACGATATTTGAACTCTTTTATTTAATGGCTTTGACTACCATGAAAAATGCCAAAGTTCCCATTTTAGGCTTTGCAGCTTTTAGTGGGACAGGAAAAACCACCTTGTTGACGCAACTCATCCCAATATTAAAACAGAAGGGCTTGCGTATCGGCTTAATCAAGCACAGCCACCATGATTTTCAAATCGACCAGCCCGGCAAAGACAGCTTCCGCTTACGGGAAGCCGGCGCATCGCCAGTTATGCTGGTGTCTACACACCGACGCGCCATCATTACGGAATTTCAACCCATAAGGGAACCAATGTTGGATGAAGAATTACTGGCGTTGGATCAGTCGGTACTCGACCTAATCCTGGTTGAGGGGTTCAAGGCAACCTATTTCCCTAAAATAGAACTACACAGGCCTTCGCTTGCCAAACCTCTGCTTTACCCTGACGACACTAGCATTATTGCGGTTGCCAGCGATTCTCCATTAGACATTCCCTCGACATTGGTGCAACTGGACATCAATCAACCCGAGCTGATTGCAGATTTTATTGCCCAGCAATTTATGAGATTAACATGATTGATCCTTGTAGCATTGAAACATCGCCGTTATTGAGTGTTGGAGGAGCGTTAGCAAAAATCGAGGCCGACATACAACCTGTCACCGCAACAGAACAGGTGGTATTAAAAAGCGCCCTGGGGCGAGTTTTGGCGGAAGATATTGTTTCACCGATCAATATTCCTTACGACAGAAACTCAGCGATGGATGGTTATGCCATCTCCAGCAGGGATATCAATACCAATCAGCCATTTACGTTATCTTTGGCGGGAACGTCGTGGGCAGGTAAGCCATATCGTGAATCGCTAACTTCAGGGCAATGCGTACGGATTTTTACGGGCGCAGTAGTGCCGAATGATGCCGATTCGGTGATTATTCAGGAGCAAGTACATTCAGACGGGGAAATTGTCGCATTTCCGGCGAATGTCCAAGCCTATCGGAACATACGGGAAGCGGGCGAAGACGTTGAGCAAGGAAACCTACTCTGTCGACGGCAAAAAAAATTAACGCCGACTGACATCGGATTGCTGGCTGCCGCTGGAATCTACGATGTGCCAGTGCGGCGCAAATTGAACATAGCCTTTTTTTCTACTGGTGACGAATTGATCAGCATAGGCCAACGACCAGAACCAGGGAAAATCTACGACAGCAACCGTTACGCGTTGGCTGGGTTATTGACTGACCCCTGTTACAACGCAGTCGATATGGGAGCAATACCCGATGACAGGGCTTTGCTTGAAGATACGTTTAAACAAGCAGCGGAATATAATGACGTGATTATCACGACAGGCGGGGCTTCAGTAGGCGATGCCGACTATGTCAAAGATATTTTGGCTAGTTGCGGTAAGATCAATTTCTGGAAAATAGCCATCAAGCCCGGCAAACCATTGGCTTTCGGTAAAATCGGGGCTTGTTATTTTTTTGGGTTACCTGGCAATCCAGTTGCAGTTGTGGTCACTTTTCAACAAATTGTTGTTCCCGCGCTTAGGCAACTGTCTGGTGCCGCGGAAAGCAAGGCTATGAGGCTACTTGCAACCTGCACTACATCCTTAAAAAAAGCCCCAGGCCGGCAAGAATTTCAGCGTGGCATCTTGACTCAAGATGAAAACGGCAATTTTTTTGTGGCTTCAACGGGACAGCAAGGCTCACACATTCTGAGTTCAATGAGCCAGGGCAATTGCTATATTATCTTGTCCGCCGAATGCGTAGGCGTGAGTAGTGGCGAAAAGGTGCTGGTTGAACCGTTTGGCACTTTTCTTTAGTTGGCTAAAAAGCACTATTTTTTAGCAATGGCGTTCCACGCCGCGAGCCATACTTGCGATTGATAGGCATCGGCATTCTTATCTAGCGCCCCCGTCAAGACCATTCGTAGCGTGTTGTTGATAATGCCAAAAAAATAGGCATTTACCAGCATTGGATCAATGCTGCGTATTTCCCCCGCCTTAATGCCGGACTGGATGATTTTGTAAATTTTTATGAAAGCCGGCGTTTCCAGCATCGGTTTTTCTTCTGGCAAAAACTCATCGAGTTTCAAGATCAGCAAAAATCTCATAACATCAGGTGCATCGTCGGTTAGCTTAAACAGCAAATCGACGATACCTCGCAATTGTTCCGAGGACTTTTGATTCTTTCTTCGGATATCGTCGATTGAAATATTCAAGCTATCGAGAATATTGGCAAACAACTGGGTTGCTATGGCTTGTTTGTTTTTGAAGTGATGATAGACCGCGCTGGTATTTTTTACACCCGCCGCTTCAGCAATTTCAGTGAGTGAGGTGTTAAAAAAGCCTTTCTCAGCAAACAGTTTCAATGCTGCCAGCAATATTTCATCCCGTGTTTCCGCCTTATCTTGAACCTCAATAATTTGAGTTTCAACTTGCGCCTGTATTTCTTCTTGTTGTTGTTCCATTTTTTCTTTCACAGCTAATCATTGTGCGGTTTGTAGTTGTAAAAATTCCACAAAGATCTCGTTTCAATCTTGAAGTTATGAATGCTATTTTTCCGACATAGCTTTCAGGGCAGCACTCAAATAATTCACCATCGACCATAAGGTTAGAGCCGCTGCAATGTAAAGCAGACCATAGCCAATGGCGTTGACAGGAACACCCAGTAAGTCTTCACGATAAAGCAATAGGCCGATTGCCAGCATTTGCGCTGAGGTTTTCCATTTCCCTAAATCTGAAACTTTAACTTTTGCACGTTGACCGATTTCAGCCATCCATTCCCTAAGCGATGCAATGGTAATTTCCCTGCCGATGATAATGGCGGCGGGTACCGCCAAATAAGGGCTTGCTTGCTGCTGGACGATCAACACGAGTACGAAGGCAACCATCACTTTATCAGCGACGGGATCAAGAAACGCACCGAAAGGGGTTTCTAACTGCATTTTTCTGGCAAGGTAGCCATCCAACCAATCAGTAACTCCAGCTAAGAAAAAGATCAGGGTACACGCAATGTTGGAATAAACCCAAGGCAAATAGAACACGACCGCCAATAAAGGTATTAACGCTAACCTTAATAGGGTAAGACAGGTCGGTATGTTATATTCAATGGTCATCGTGGTGATGAAAGTTGTCGTAAATTCGTTGCGCTAGTTGTTTGCTTATACCATCCACACTGCAAAGAGCATCTACCCCAGCTTGCCCGATACCTTGAAGACCACCAAATTGCTTTAATAACAGTTGCCTACGCTTAACGCCCAGCCCTGATATGCCTTCCAATACTGACTGTTTGGCGACCTTTCCACGCCGCTGCCTGTGTCCAGTGATGGCAAACCTATGTGCTTCCTCACGAATATGTTGAATGAGCAGCAAACCACTTGCGCCAGGAGTGACATCGACCGGTTGTTCTTGCTCAACCAAGATCAATTTCTCCATGCCCGGCTTCCTGTCAGGCCCCTTAGAAACGCCGACT
>JABFSV010000045.1 GCA_013140405.1 Methyloglobulus sp.
CACTTCTTTCATCAAAATATCAAAACTGGTGTAAGTGACGGTTTCCTTATCTACGCCACAGCCTATTGCCGCATTGCCTTGGGGATCAAGATCGACCACCAAAACCCGTTTTTTAGCCGCAGCCAACGCCGCAGCTAAATTTACCGTAGTCGTGGTCTTGCCAACTCCGCCTTTTTGATTGGTCAAGGCAATTACTTTTCCCACGCGCTTACCTATTCCTCGCCAACATTTTCTTCATTAAGTTGTATACACACCAGATTTCTTTCTGCTTCCACACCAGGGATTTGAATGGGGATGACTGTTTTTTTAGCAGTGACTTGAGCCAGTTCCGATTCGGCACAACGCCCTTTCATTGCTAACAACTTACCATTTTCGGCAAGTAAATGCTGGCTCGATTCAACTATATCAGACAATTCGGCAAAGGCCCGAGTCAATACTGTGCTGAAAGGTTGCTCAGGCTGAAAATCTTCAACTCGACTATGGCAAATCTGCACATTTGAAAGTTTTAATTCTAATACGACCTGCTGAACAAAGCGGGTTTTCTTGGCGTTACTGTCCAGCAAGGTGAACGACAATTGTGGCAAACAAATGGCTAGAGGAATGCCTGGCAAACCTGCCCCTGTGCCGATGTCGATTATCCGCTTGCCTTCAAGGTAAGGAATAATCGCCAAGCTATCCAGCAAATGTAGCTTGGTCATCTCCTCCTGATTTTTTATTGCTGTTAGGTTATAAGCCTTGTTCCATTTTTCAATGAGCTTAACAAAAGCTAACAATTGATCAACTTGTTGCACATCGACCAACAGGTTAAGTTCCGCAATACCGTCAACCAAAATTTTTCGGCAATCATCCATCAAGCACTTTTCTTCTTAAGATAGATCAATAATAAGGAAATAGCAGCGGGAGTCATGCCAGGAATTCGTGAAGCTTGCCCCAAGGTTTCTGGTCGTTGCGCCTTAAGTTTTTGGCTGACTTCATTCGACAATCCGGGTACACCGTTATAATCCAGGCTATCGGGAAGGTGCAAGTGGTCATAACGTAAAGTTTTGTCGATGTCGGTTTGCTGCCGCACGATGTAACCGGCATATTTCGCCTGTATTTCAACTTGTTCACCGACTTGTTCAGGAATTTCCTCACCGCCTTCATAGAAATGCAATAAACGCTGGACATCAACTTCGGGCCGACGCAGCAATTCCATCAGGCTGGCTTCTTTCAACAAAGGCTTGCCCCAGAATTGTTCAGCCAGTTCCGCTTCTGCGCTCTCTGCCCTGATCCACTTCTTTTTCAGCTCGTCCTGGAGATTGCTTATCGCTTCCCTCTTAATATCAAACGCTTGCCAACGGACATCGTCAACTAAGCCTAATTCACAGCCTTTTTCAGTCAATCGTAAATCAGCATTGTCTTCGCGCAGCAACAAGCGATATTCCGCGCGGCTGGTGAACATGCGGTACGGTTCTTGTGTGCCACGGGTAATCAGGTCGTCGATCATCACGCCCATATAGGCTTCGTTACGCTTTGGACACCAGCTTTCCTGGTCTTGTACCAGACGTGCCGCATTCAGCCCTGCAATCAAGCCTTGCGCTGCGGCTTCTTCATAGCCCGTCGTGCCATTGATTTGGCCAGCAAAAAACAAGCCCTGCATGTGCTTGGTTTCCAGCGACATCTTCAAATCGCGGGGATCGAAAAAATCATATTCGATGGCATAGCCGGGACGCACGATTTCAGCATTTTCAAATCCTTCCATCGAACGGACGAATTCGTACTGTACATCGAACGGCAAGCTGGTTGAAATGCCATTTGGATAGATTTCATGGGTGTCCAAACCTTCCGGTTCGACAAAAATCTGGTGCGTGTCGCGGTCAGCAAAGCGCACAATTTTATCTTCTATCGACGGACAATAACGTGGCCCGATGCCTTCAATAACACCGGAGTATAAGGGCGAACGGTCTAAGCCAGCACGGATAATGTCATGTGTTTTAGGATTCGTGCGGGTGATGTGGCAAGGAATTTGCGTTGGATGTTGTTCGCGCTTGCCCAGGAATGAAAATACAGGAACTGGATCGTCCCCATGCTGAACCGCCAATTTATCGAAATTGATCGTCCGACCATCAATGCGCGGCGGTGTACCCGTTTTCAGGCGATCAATACGAAACGGCAGTTCACGCAAACGATCAGCCAAGGCAATCGAAGCCGGATCGCCCGCACGACCGCCGCTGTAATTTTCCAAACCGATATGGATCTTGCCGCCCAAGAAAGTGCCTGTGGTCAATACGACAGCCCTAGCCATAAAGTCCAGGCCCATTTGGGTTTTAACGCCCACGACCTTATCGCCTTCAACAATCAAATCGGCTACGGTTTGTTGAAATAAGGATAGATTAGGCTGGTTTTCCAACACATTTCTTATGGCTTTTTTATACAAGCTGCGGTCAGCTTGGGCGCGGGTCGCCCTGACGGCTGGACCTTTACTGGCATTGAGGGTACGGAACTGGATGCCCGCAAGATCAATCGCATGTGCCATGATGCCGCCCAAGGCATCTATTTCTTTGACCAAATGTCCTTTGCCAATCCCACCAATTGCCGGATTACAACTCATTTGTCCTAGCGTTTCAATATTCTGGGTAAGCAGCAGCGTTCGCGCACCGCATCTCGCCGATGCCAACGCCGCTTCGGTACCAGCGTGACCACCACCGACCACAATCACATCAAAATTTTTTTTGAATTTCACAACTGTTATACACTCTAATACACGCAGTTAAATACTGCCGCTAAACAATCATTTAATTATAAGGGGTAAACGATGAAAAAACGTAAAAATATGAACAAAATAGAGGATATTACCAGCCAAAACCCAGTGGCAAAATTCGCTCACTTGTTCAATAAGTCGCAAATATTTTCTGATAAAAGTAAATATATCCGCAAAGCAAAACATGCGAAGCAGGAGGCTTCTCTATTCATTCTGACTAGAATGAATAGAGAAGTTTTTTGCTAAATTCGCTATTCGCTTAGTTAACCGACTACCTCCAAAGCGTTACCTAGAATTGGAGATCTTTAGAGTTTTCTGTGTTGCAATTTGATGCACTGCAACACGCCACGCTAGTAAGCCTTTATTTTCAGGTCTGCTTATTCCAGATTTACCTCTGGTGTCATAACCTCCCCAAAAAAGTCGACAAATTACATCTTTTAGGAAAATCGATTGTCGTACCCCCCCTCGGTAGCACACTGCCTTACATTTATGGTGACCCTTCATTATGGTACGCGCGAAGCCATGATTTGCGAATTACTCGTCACAATTTATTTAAGTGTCGAATGTAAAATTTCACCATTTTTATCGTCCAAGAGTCGTTGGCCAGGGAACTCACCTCCCTTAGCTTTCCGGATATAGGCGATGCTTTTGGGGGAAGGGACCACACCACCGTAATCAACGCCTGCAACCGGATTACCGACCTTAAGGAAACGGAAACCAAGGTCGCGGAAGACTACTTTAACCTGTTGAGAACCCTGTCACATTAGATAGGGGAAAGCTGTGGGTAACTTGGGTCGTTTTTATTGGGGCTTAGTTTTACACACTTGCACACAACTATTAAGGGCCTTTACCAACACGTTAATAAGCGAATCAAAATATTGATTTTAATAACTAAAAACAAGATATAAACAGTTTTTTAAACGCTAATAGTAATTATAAAGTTAAGAAGATATATGAAATTTATTATTAATAGG
>JABFSV010000031.1 GCA_013140405.1 Methyloglobulus sp.
TGCCAAGTGGTACGCCGGGCATGGAAATGGGCAGCAAAAAAGATGCCTATCAAGTCATCAGTTTCGATAAAAAAAACCAGCATCAGGTATTCAGCAACTATCAGGCCGAGTGATGATGTCCGTGGGCGGGGCATAACAACTATTCTGGCGTAGGCGGAAACCTAGGAAAAGCCATCTTTCAACCGCCTGACCTCGGCAAAAACTTCCATTAGCTTACTATCGGTCATAGCAATAGTCTTTTGCAATTCCACGCTGTCTTCCCTGAAAAAAGGGTTGGTTGCCAGTTCCTCTGCTATGCTTGTAGGAACTGTTGGCTGATTGTTACTACGAAGGCGGTTTACCTTAATCATCCTTTGCTGCAAGCGCTGATTATCCGGCTCAACCGTCAGGGCAAACCGCCCATTGGTCTGGGTGTATTCATGGGTGCAGTACACCAACGTTTCTTTCGGCAATGCTTTCAGTTTTTGTAAAGAATGCCATAGCTGTTCGGCAGTGCCTTCAAACAAACGTCCACAGCCCATCACGAATAAGGTGTCGCCACAGAACAGGAGATTGTCTTCTGCAAAATGGTAAACGATGTGCGCCCTGGTATGCCCAGGAGTGGCAATAATGTTGGCTTTATGGCTCCCTAGTGAAACGACATCACCTTCATTGACACCTTGATCTATGCCAGGAATCCTATCCCAATCCGCTTGTGCCGCAATAATTTTACAGCCAGTTTGTTGCTTGATCTGGATATTGCCACCCACATGATCTGAGTGATGATGAGTGTTAAATAGGTAAGCAAGTTGCCAGCCTTTTTCCTCCAAGGTATCTAAAACAGGCTGTGCAAGTGCAGGGTCTATAACCGCCGTTTCATGAGAAACAGGATCGTGGACAAGGTAAATGTAATTATCGGTGAGTACGGGTAAGGTGATGATTTCAAGCATAGGGAAACCTCAATGCTTCTTCTTCCTTGGTGAAGGCTTGGATTGGGTATTCAAGAATATCACAGATTATTCGTTAGCACAGAAGCCTAAAGCAATTCGTCATTCCGGTTTGGACTGCCGGAATGACGGTTTTAGCAATTATCAAGCGGTAAGTCTAATTGTTTAAGAATTCCCCAATCTGCGCCAGTATGCCCTTAGTGTCCAGCCCACAGAGGCTTAGGAGTTCCTCGCGCGTGCCTTGTTCGACGAACGAATCTGGCAGGCCGATGTTGAGGGTGTGCCTGAGTAGCTTGTTCTTGTGCAGGAAGTTGTTGACCGCACTGCCCGCGCCGCCGCAGACGACGTTCTCTTCTATTGTCACGATTATCTCGTGGCCTTTTGCCAGTTGTAAGATAAGCTCCTCGTCAATCGGCTTCACAAAGCGCATGTTGACGACGGTGGCATTGAGTTGTTTCCCTGCTTCGAGAGCTGGCGTTACCATGCTGCCCCAGGCCAGGATGGCGATGCGTTCGCCTTGTTGTTTTATTTCGCCTTTGCCGATGGGCAATGTGGTGAGTTCTGCTTGTACGGCAACGCCCGGGCCTTTGCCCCGTGGGTACCTGACCGAGGCAGGGCCTTCGTGCAGGAAGCCCGTGGTCAGCATCTGCCGGCATTCGTTTTCATCCGCTGGTGCCATGACGACCATGTTGGGGATGCAGCCCAGGTAGCTGTGGTCGAAACTGCCGGCATGGGTGGGGCCGTCAGGCCCGACCAGGCCAGCCCTGTCCAATGCAAACAGGACATCCAGGCCCTGGATGGCGACATCGTGGATCAATTGGTCATAACCGCGTTGCAGGAACGTGGAATAGATCGCCACCACGGGCTTTGCGCCTTGGCAGGCTTGCCCCGCCGCCAAGGTGACGGCATGTTGCTCGGCAATGGCGACATCAAAGTACCTCTTGGGGTATTGCTCGGAGAACTTGACCAGCCCTGAGCCTTCGCGCATGGCGGGGGTGATGCCAAGCAACCGTTCATCTTGTGCTGCCATATCGCACAGCCAGTTGCCGAACACTTCGGTATAAGTCGGATGGGGCGAGGGCTTGCCCTTGGGCAGGCTGTCTTGGGTCGGGTCGAAGGCCGGGACACCATGATAAGCCAGGGGGTCGTTTTCGGCAGGGGGATAGCCTTTGCCTTTTTTGGTGACGATGTGCAAGAACCGTGGGCCATTGATGTGTTTCAGGCTTTCCAGGGTTTCCACCAGCATATCGACATCATGGCCATCAATGGGGCCGATGTAGTTGAAGCCCAGCTCCTCAAACAGCGTGCCAGGGACAATCATGCCCTTCATGTGCTCTTCGGTGCGGCGGGCAAGCTCCCACACGCTGGGCATCTTGCTCAGGGCTTTCTTGCTTTCCTCGCGGACGGAGGAATACAGCCTGCTGGACAGGATCTTGGTCAAATAATTGTTCATCGCGCCGACATTGGGCGAGATCGACATGTCGTTGTCATTCAAGATGACCAACAGGTTGGCATCGATGGCACCGGCATGGTTCATCGCCTCAAACGCCATGCCGCCGGTGATGCTGCCGTCGCCGATGATGGCGACCATGTGCTTGTGCTCACCCTTGAGTTCAGACGCTATCGCCATCCCCAGTGCGGCACTGATGGACGTGCTGGAATGCCCCACGCCGAAGGCATCGTATTCGCTTTCGGCGCGGTTGGGGAAGGCGCACACGCCATCGCGGGTGCGGATGGTGGTCATCCTGCCCTTGCGCCCGGTCAATATCTTGTGCGGGTAGGCCTGGTGGCCGACATCCCAGACTAGCTGGTCGCCTGGGGTGTCGAAGACGTAGTGCAGGGCGACGGTCAGCTCGACCGTGCCAAGGCCCGCGGAAAAGTGGCCGCCGGAGACGCTGACTGATTGCGTCAGGTACTCCCTAAGTTCTTTTGACAGGGTTTTTAATTGTGATTTTTCTATGCGTTTGACATCCGAAGGATAAGTTATCTCGCTTAGTAAGGGATAGCTTCCTTGGACATTCACATTTGAGTCGATTGCTTGAGAGGATATTGCTTTTAGCTTTGGTGCCTGGATTTCAGCAATCACTTCGGAGGCCAAAACAGTATCTATTTCTCTACGTTTAGGTGATTGTTTCATAGCGTCTTCCCCAAAAAGTTAATAGCTCAAAACAAGCATCGACATGAATATCACCACATCAATGATCGCGTTGAATAATGTAAAGCGACAAGTCACGCAACAAATCAGCTTCCACACCAAACACGCTTAAATTGTCGATAGCTTTTTCATGTAATTCTTGCGCTTTTTGCTTGGCTCCTGCCATCCCTAACAAAGCCGGATAAGTCGGTTTAGCGTTTTCTTTATCCTTGCCTTGGGTCTTGCCTAAAGTCGCGGTATCGCTTTCTTCATCAAGGATGTCGTCCTTGACCTGGAAGGATAGCCCTATGCACTTGGCGTAATGGTCGAGTTTTGTCGCCATAACAGGGTCAATATCCGCTTTTGCCAGCGTTGCCATAGTGACGCTCGCCCGGATCAAAGCCCCAGTTTTATGGATGTGCATATTTTCCAATTCGGGCAAATTCAACTGTGTGCCGACAGATTCAAGGTCAATAGCTTGACCACCGACCATGCCTTGAGAACCGCTAGCTTTCGCTAACGTGGTTATCATTTGCAAACGGTTTGCCGCAGAGGTGGAGATGCTTGCATCATGAGCCAAAACCTCAAAAGCCATCGCCTGTAAAGCATCGCCTGTCAAAATCGCGGTCGCTTCATCGAACGCAATGTGGCACGTCGGTTTGCCTCGTCTAAGGTCATCGTCATCCATTGCTGGAAGGTCATCGTGGATTAATGAATACACATGGATGAATTCAACGGCACAAGCAACGCCATCAACCGCCTCTGGTGCAATGCCTAAAGTTTTGGCTGTGCAATAGGTCAGCATAGGCCGCATCCTTTTGCCGCCATCCAATACGCAATAACGCATGGCAGTATGCAGTTTTTGTGGCAGTAGTTTTTCGCTGGGAAGCCGTAATTCCAAGGCTTGCTCCACCCGCTGCTGACAAAACGAAAGATACTCTTTTAAGGCATTACTCATCAGCGAAAGACTCCAAAACTTGGCTACCGTTTTTATCGATCAATATTTGCACTTTTTGCTCCGCTTCCTGCAAGGCTTTCTGGCACGTACGGGTCAGGTTTACCCCGCGTTCAAAAGCCTGTAAGGACTCTTCTAAAGAAATGTCGCCACGCTCAAGCCGATTGACCAGTTGTTCCAGTTCTGCAAGCGCATCCTCAAAGGAAGGCACAATTTTCTTTTTCGGCATGTTGTTGTTACGCAATAAAGCGACAGATTGTTAATTTTCTACAACATTATATATGAGTTGCTTTTAAGTGCCTAAGAAAAGCGTCTTTATAGCGAGGAAATTAATGCGGTTTTGGCCTGTCGACGCTGTGGGTATTCCTACTTTTCAGAAATATCGGCTTCGATGTTGTTTGTAGTGGACGTAATAAGCAATAGTTTTTCTGCGTGTTTGAGCCGTTTAATGGCAAATTCCCGTTTGCTGGCTGAACTACGGTCATGCCCATCTTCGGCATACACCACTTTTACAGGTTGCCGTCCACGAAAATATTTCGCCCCTCGTGCCGAACAATGTTGGTTGAAACGCCTGGGAAGATTGTTTGTGATGCCGGTATACAAGGAATTATTGCTGCACAAAATGATGTATACCGTCCAATTGGCAGAAGTTGATGCTAAAGCGTTCTTCATATTTGCCAATGATTCTTGGTCGGGCTTCCAATCCATTTTTCACCTGGAAAAGTATTGCTTTTTATCGGATATAAGGGATTATAGTAGCTGATAACAGCAGTGCTTATCGAAACTAAGCCTAGCGTAGGAATGTCGGTGATTGTCGTTCGTACCCCTTGTTGCAGGCTTGCCATTTTTTTAGAAGTTGCAGCATTAATTATGTAATATTAATTATTCATCAGCTAATCGGGTGGCAATGTGTTTTAACACCCAGAGAACCGAACGCTCAGGTTTAGTGGGATGAAAACACACGTTATAGGGTTATAATGCGAACCTGAGCATTATTAAAACAAGAAACAAAAACTATAGGTAATTATAAAAATGCACAAATTATTGTTAAGTCTATGTTTGATTTTTCTAGCCGTTTCTGCAAATGCAGAAATTATTGAAAAAGAAGGCATCCCCACTGCAATTATGGAACAGATATATAAAAAACACCCAAATGCACTGGATTTTACAGCCGAGAAAAAAGCCCATTTTTCTCAAGAATTGTTAAAAATTCGTTATAAAGAGGGTGAAGACAAATTCGTTGATTACTACAGGCTAGACGGTCATTTCTTTGTTTCTGGGCTTATTATTGCTGCGGACGACATGATGTTCACAGACAGTAAGGAAAAACTAAAAGCAGCTTTCAACGAATACCACGTAAAACAAGCGGTCTTAGTGGTTAATCCAAATGGTGCTGGTGAAGAGTTTGACTTAGTCTTGGAAACTGCTGGTAAAGAGTGGAATGTCATGATTGACAAAAAAGGCAATATCGAGAAAACCGAAAAAGAGTGAGGGCTGGGTGATAGACAGCCTGAGCGGCGTCGCTTTCTGGCTCAATGACCATCATGGTTGTGTTGTGGACAGTTCAAGCGGCAGCCGCTGGTTTATAAAAGCCTGTAATTGCTGACACTAAACTTACCAGAAGCCGTTAATTGATCGCCGAAGTATACACCGCGCCTTCTGCCAAAAATAAAACCCACACAACATAGTCGTATTAGCTTGGCAATAAAACCCCGACTTTCCAGTAATAGACCAAAGCGTTTATTTTTTGCCAAATTGCGAAAAATCATGGGGACTTTGTTAGTCGCTTTCCTCGCTGCTTCTATCGGCTTATGTACGCTGCTGCGTTGGTTGCCGCCGCCCACATCAGCGTTTATGCTGTATCGGCATTATGAAGACTTAGTGGACACAGGTTCATACATAAGTATTCGTTACCGCTGGGTTAGTGCAAAAAATATTTCACCAAATGCGGCTACTGCTGTCATGGCATCAGAAGACCAGCGTTTTCCTGAGCATTCTGGTTTTGACCTGGAATCCATACAATCCTCCATTGAAGACTACAGGGAAGGCGGCAAACTAAGGGGTGCCAGCACCATATCCCAGCAAGTCGCCAAAAACTTATTTCTGACCCCCGCCAAAAGTTTTTTACGTAAAGGTATTGAAGCCTGGTTTACCTTGCTGATCGAGATTTTGTGGAGTAAGGAACGGATACTGGAAGTCTATCTCAACATTGCCGAATTTGGCGATCATCTATTCGGTATAGAAGCCGCCAGCCAGCGATATTTCGGTATCTCCGCAAAAAATATCAGCCGATCCCAGGCCGCACTGTTAGCTGCGACTTTGCCCAATCCTCACCTGCTAAAGGCGGCACATCCAACGGCTTATTTGCTAAGTCGGAAACGCTGGATACTCAGGCAAATGATGAATCTGGGCGAGCCTAAGATCTAGCAACCGTGGGTGATATTAGTGAAGGGGTTTCATGGCGCAGCTAATCCCCAACGAGCTTCAAGATAATCATGCCGAACTTTAAATATTTGCTCTAACCTATCTGCAATCAATAACTTATTAAGCGCTTGTCCAAGCCACCCCAATGGCATGGCATAAAAAACAATATCTTCCAGCACAATGCTGTTGTTGTGTTCTGTCAAAGCAACCTCATGGCTCCAGAATTTAAACGGCCCGATGCGTTGTTCGTAGACGAAACGCTTGGGTTCGTCACAGTGGCTGATTTCTGACAGCCAAGCCATTGAAATACCAAAGACTGCTTTCATCTCATAACTAATCATTAAGCCGCTGTAAATTTTTCCCGGTACTTTGGAGGTGACGGTAACATGAAAAAAATCCGGCGTAATGTCGTTAAGGTTGTAGGGTGATGAGAAAAAAGGCCACGCCTCCTGTATCGGCAACCTTAACACTTGACGGTGATACAACTGGTAGATTTTCATAGAAAGCGAGATCAATTAGCTGGTAATTGCTCGGAAAAAATCAATTGATCGGTTTTAAAACCTAAGGTTTTCGCTTTAGCTATCAAGCTGTTTAAAACTATCTCATCCAACTTGGGCGTACGCGAAAGAATCCATAAATAGTCGCGGTCAGAACCCGCAATCATCACATAGCTGTAGTTTTCCCTGTCCAGCTCGATAATGTGATAACCGCCATAAAACGGCCCGAAAAAAGATACCTTTAGACTGCCGACATCGGGGTTGCCAGTAAAATAAGCCTTGCCCTCAGCATACTCGCGTTTGCCTGATTCGATGTTGTAACCACTGTTGATAACGGTTAATCCGCCATCGTCCCTTAAGCGGTATTCTGCCGAAATCTGGTTCAACCCCCGTTCAAAACGGTTATCCAACCTGGCGATTTCATACCACACACCGATGTATCGGTTAACATCAAAGTTGCTGACGGGGTGAATGCCTTCGGGAATTCCAGCACAGGCGGTGAGGAAGGTAAATATTAGTAAGGTTATGTATTTCATTGGGTTATAGGTGTTTTTTACATGATTTAGGACTCAGCTTAAATGTAACAGGCAGGGAGGTAAAGGCAAGATTTTTTAGGATATTGGAAGTAATCGTCGTGTTAGCGACACAATATCCAAATAAGTGCCGATTTCTAAAATCATTCTTCCAACAATGTCAACACAACTTCCTGCGCTTTTTGCTGGCTAATTTTAAACCCGCGCATTTCCAGGACACCTTTGGTGTTTAGCGAGATAATCAGGTAGAGCGCATCGGGGTAAGTGGCGGCTTCCAAGTCGTAAATGGAGGGTTGTGCGGGTGCTTTCGGGTGGGAATGGTAAATGGCGAACAGTTCTTCACCCTGATTACGCATGTTTGCCATCGCGGCAATTTGCTGTTTGGTATCGAGCAGGAAACGCTGCTGGGGTTGTTCGGCAATGTTGGCAATGGGGTAACAAGTGCTGGGAATGCCGTTTTTGCTGCCGACAAGTCCGCAAATTTCGAGGTCGGGCGATAGTTGTGCCAGATGCAATAACTGGTTGGTTAGTTTGCGGGGTATTTGGATTTCTGTGGTTTGGGTCATTTCGATTCCTTTTTTGCAAACGTAACTTTCCCTCTGGGGGATAAGTTTAGGGATAGCATTGTAAAAGCCTTTTCAAGGCTGTGATAGGTATTGTCCAGAAGTTACGCGCGGTTGTCCCGACAAATCGGTATGGGTTTGCACCTGTTGATAACCGAGTGCGCTAAAAATATTTTGTACGTCTTCGTGTTGATTATAACTATGTTCGACCAGCAAAAAACCGCCGTTTTCGAGTCGATTACGGGCAGTTTCGGTAATCGTTTTTATATCGCTTAAGCCCTGTTGAGCAGAAATGAGGGCTGTCAGCGGTTCAAAACGCAAGTCACCTTGTTGTAAGTGTTCGTCGTCTTCAGCCACGTAAGGCGGGTTGCTGATGATGAGGTTAAATTTCCCATCGGGAACGCTATCGAACCAGTTGCTTTGATGAAACTGGATATGTTCGACTTTATGTTTAGCTGCATTAGCCTTCGCACAAGCTAAAGCGGTTGCGCTAATATCCGTTGCGCTGATGTGGGCATGGGGTCGTTCTGCGGCAAGCGTGATGGCAATAATGCCTGAACCTGTGCCTAAATCTATGATTCTCCATGACTGGTTTGCTGGTATCAGTGCCAAGCTGAGTTCGATGAGCAATTCGGTATCGGGGCGGGGGATCAGCACATCCGGCGTCACTTGAAAATCCCGCGACCAAAATTCTCGCTTGCCGATGATATAGGCGATGGGTTTGCCTTGTTGTCTTTGCTGCAACAAGAGATTAAAAGCGGCTATCTGTTCAGGGCGAAGGTCTTGATCCAGCCAAGCGCGGAGATAGGTGCGTTCTTTACCGAGTGCGGTGCAAAGCAGGACTTCCGCATCCAGCAGCGCTGAATCTGATGCTATTTCTAGCGACTTTGCAGCATCTGCCAACACCGATTTGATGCTTTGCACGGCGTTTATTCATCACCCAGTTGCGTGAGGAGTTCCGCCTGGTGTTCGCTGACCAAAGGCTGGACTACATGTTCCAGGCCGCCTTGCATAATGTCTTCCAGTTTGTACAAGGTCAGGTTAATGCGATGATCGGTCAAACGGCCTTGCGGGTAATTGTAGGTGCGGATGCGCTCGGAGCGGTCACCACTGCCGACTTGTAGCTTGCGCGTGAGGGATTGTTCGGCATGATGTTTTTCCTGCTCGGCAGACAGCAATCGGGATGCCAGCAATGACATCGCACGGGCACGGTTTTTATGTTGCGAGCGTTCATCTTGGCATTCGACCACCACGCCGGTGGGTATGTGGGTGATACGGATGGCAGATTCGGTTTTGTTGACGTGCTGTCCGCCAGCACCGGATGAGCGATAAGTGTCCACTTTAAGGTCTGCCGGATTGATGTCGATGGCGTCGACTTCCTCGACTTCCGGCATGATGGCAACGGTGCAAGCCGACGTGTGGATGCGGCCTTGCGATTCGGTTTCAGGAACTCGCTGTACGCGGTGGGTGCCGGATTCAAACTTTAGTTGGGAATAAACATCACGCCCTGAAACCCGCAGGATAACTTCCTTATAGCCGCCGTGTTCGCCCTGGTTTTCGCTGATGATTTCAGTCTGCCAACCTTTTCTTTCGGCATAGCGTTGGTACATGCGGGACAGGTCGCCGGAAAAAATGGCGGCTTCATCGCCACCTGTTCCCGCGCGGATTTCCAGAAAAATGTTACGGGTGTCGTTGGGATCTTTCGGGAGCAGCAAGACTTGCAGTTCAAGCTCAAGATCGGTAATGGTTTGTTCGGCTTCTGCTACTTCTTCCTTAGCTAATTCTCGTAGTTCAGGGTCACTATCATTAGCCATCTCAAGGGCCGATGCCTTTTGGGTAAGGGCTTCGGCGCGTTTTTTGTAAACTTCAACCAATGGCGTGATTTGTGCGTATTCCTGGCTTAAGGCGCGGAACTTATTTTGGTTGTTTTGTATTTCCGGCTCGGACAATAACGCCGCTATTTCATCATAGCGTTCGCAAAGGCTTTCTAATTTGAGTTGGATTGAAGGCTTCATCGTAATAAATCAGTGTGTTGTATATAGGCACAAGGCTCAGGGCTAAAGGCGCAAGTTTTTTTTGCTGTTTTGTGCCTTGCGCCTTTAGCCTTGTGCCTTATGTTTTGTTCAATTTAAAAATTTCGTGTGCAGCAGCAATCACATCATGTCTTTCGTTGGCGGCAGCATCACGGATTTGTGCGCTGGGCGTATGAATAAGTTTGTTAGTCAAGCCGTAAGCTAAGCGGGTGAGGGCTTCTTCGGGTGTGCTGCCATTTTTTAATAAGGCGAACGCTTTTTGCAATGATTCGTCACGGGTCTGCTCGGCTTGCAGGCGATAGTCACGTATCGTGGTTTGTACGCTTTGGGTGCGTAGCCAGGCCAAAAAATGATCCACTTGGGTGTCGATAATTTCTTCGGCTTGCGCGGCAGCGCGGCGGCGCGAATCCATATTTTGGTCGATGGTATTTTGCAAATCATCAACTGTGTACAGGTAGACATCCCTAAGTTGTTCAACTTCGGCTTCAATGTCGCGGGGAACGGCAAGGTCTACCATGAACATTGGCTTATAGCGTCGTTTTTTCAATGCACTTTCGACGCTGCCTTTGCCCAGGATGGGTAATTGGCTGGCTGTCGATGAGATCACAATATCGGCATCCGCCAAGTGCGAGGGCAATTCAGCTAAGGTTATTGCATGGCCTTTGAATTGATCGGCCAGCACTTGTGCTTTGGCATGGGTTCGGTTGGCGATAATAATACGGCCAATGCCTTGTTGGCGTAAGTGCCGTGCGGTCAACTCGATAGTTTCGCCAGCGCCTATCAATAGCGCGGTTTGATCTTTAAGGTTGTCGAAGATCTGCTGGGCGAGTTGGACGGCAGCAAAGGCAACAGAGACTGGGCTGGAGCCAATTGCCGTATCGGTGCGGACTTTCTTGGCGGCAGTAAAGGTTTGCTGGAACAGCTTGCCCAGGTTCTTGCCCAAAGTTCCCGCTTCGCAAGCGGTTTGGTACGCCGTTTTCATCTGTCCTAGGATTTGTGGCTCGCCCAGGATCATTGAGTCCAAGCCACAAGCCACGCGGAACATGTGCCTTATCAATTGGTTATCAGCATGAGTGTATAAATAAGGCTTGAGGCTATTGGCATCAATTTTTTTAGTTTCAGCTACCCAGTCAATCAGGAATTGTTCGTTGGCGGTATTAGATGTGCAGTAGAATTCGGTGCGGTTGCAGGTCGAAAGTATGGCGGCCTCACTGATTTCGCGGACATTCCACAATTCCTTTAAGGAGGCATATAACGTATCAGCAGGAAATGACAGGCGCTCGCGGATGGAGACCGGCGCGGTGTTGTAGTTAATTCCGACTGCTAACAGTGTCATGGTATAGAAAATTTAACGGGTGACCTAAATTGTAACAGATTTGGGAAGGCTCATTTGCTATGAGCGCCATAAACCAGGATACATTTGCTCGGCTTCACTGTGCTGGGTGCCATAAAAACTGTGAAAATTAATCGCCGCAAAACTGCGGCAAATTTTAAAAAAGTAGTGTTTAATCTAAATGCGAATAAGATGTTATTTGCAAAGACAAAGTTTCCGCTCAAGTGTGGCAATATCTGTTCTATGTTATACAACCTTATGATTTTTATATAAATATAAGTAGTGACCAATTTTTTAGTCGCTTTCTTATGTCATCTGATTATACGTACGAAATATTGAAAATAAATTAACAATCTGAACCAATTAGGTTTTCTGCTAATCTATGCGAGATATTTTATGAATTATGGATAGGATCATCTGTGTCAATTTTTAGATTACTTCCCTTTATTTTCCCCATTTTATTGTACGGTTGTGCGACTTCAAAAGAGCAGGTTGTTGCACCTAAGGCATCAGTAAAGCCTGTTGAAATCAGCAAATCTATGGGAAAAAAGCTACAGAAAGAAGATAAAAACACGCTAGATCCGGATGTGTTGTTTATGTTGATGACGGCTGAGATCGCTGGGCAAAGGGGACAGTATGATGTTGCCTTGGAAGGTTACCTGGAAGCCGCAAAGCGCGTCCATGATCCTAGGCTTACGGAACGGGCAGCGATGATTGCCATGTATATGAAGGACGGTAACAGGACAAATGAGGCCGTTTCCTTATGGTTGAAACAAGATCCGAACAATCTCTCCGCCAGAAAAATAGCCACACTTTCGGCTTTGAAGGCTGAAGATAAAGCTAAGGCCGTCGAGCAGTTGAGTGCGCTCCTGAAAAGTGACCCTGCCGGTTTTGAAAAGACCTTATTTGAACTTGCAGGTGCCTTGCAAAAAGATGGAAACGTCGCTTTTATCTATGATGTGATGGAGACCTTATCTGTAAAGCACCCCGACCAAGCTTCGGTTTTTTTTATCCAGTCCTTGTTAGCCTCGGACATGAAAAACAAAGATTTGGCTGAAAGAAAAATCGAGCGTGCTTTACAATTGCAGCCCGATTGGGATAAGGCATTGATTTTGCAAGCGCAGATGGCGGTTTATTCAGAGGATTTCAAACGCGCCGAAACATTGCTGAGGAATGCAATCCTTAGATATCCCGATAATCAAAAATTCAAGAAAATGCTGGCGCAGGTATTAATCAAGTCTGCCAAATACGAAGAAGCAGGCGAGGTTTACGACACACTCTTCGCAAACGACCCCAAAGATTATGAAAGCCAATTTTCTCTAGGGCTGGTTCATTTGCAATTAGACAGGGACAGTAAGGCGGAAGATATTTTCAAGCAGTTGCTTGGGCAAGCCGAATGGCGCAATCAATCGAATTTTTATCTTGGGAAAATCGAAGAAAAACACGAGAACACCGAAAACGCCCTGACTTGGTTTGATAAAGTCACCGACGGGCCATTTCAGTTTGAAGCCGCAGTGACTGGGATTTCCTTGCTTGCCAAAGATAAGCAGTTTGACAGGGCGGAACAGCGCTTGAAAGTCCTGCCGGATAAATTTCCAAAGCAAAAGCCGCGTATTGTGTTGATCCAAGCGGAATTGTACAGCCAGCAAAAGCAATATGTAAAAGCCTACAATTACTTGACCGAGGAATTAAAGCAGTACCCCGATCAAGATGAATTGCTTTATTCCCGGGCTTTAATGGCCGACAGGATGGGTAGGCTTGATGCTATGGAGGCCGATTTACAAAAAATATTGGCCAAGTCACCCGACAATGTCGAGGCCTTAAATGCATTGGGTTATAGTTTGGCGGACAAAACCACCCGTTACGCAGAAGCGGAAACCTATCTGCTTCATGCCCTAAAGTTGAAGCCGGACGAAGCGGTTATCCTGGATAGTTATGGCTGGCTGAAGTACAAGATGGGTAATGTGCAAGCCGCCCAAGGCTATCTGCAAAAAGCATACGATTTGCAGCCAGAAAATGAGATTGCCGCGCATCTTGCTGAGGTGTTGTGGGTGTCGGGTAAAAAAGAGGAAGCCAGGAAATTATTTGATAAGGCCATAGAAAACGCGCCTGATGATAGTTTTCTGCTCAACTTTAAGGCTAAATTCCTGCAACTAGACGCTGCTCATTAACGTGTTAAACCAATTGGCAACACGGCTAGGCACAGCCGTTTTTGTGCTGTTACTGTCTGCGTGTGCCAGTGCGCCTCCTGTCCTCCCAAGCGGTTTTTATGCCCAGGCAGCACGGGCGCATCTTTATGATATGCAGGAATGGCGTTTTGAAGGTCGGGTAGCAATAACATCGCCAAAAGATTCATGGTCTGCTCATATCGAGTGGAACCATCTACCCAATTCCGAGACAATAAAGCTGTCTGGTCCGTTGGGCCAAGGCGCTGTGGCTATTGAGCTGACCGGAGATGTTGTC
>JABFSV010000382.1 GCA_013140405.1 Methyloglobulus sp.
CGGTTTTTGCGGGAAATTCCTGCGGAGTGTATCCAGGAAGTCAGGATGCGGGCTACGGTTAGTCGTCCGCAAGCAACAGCAAAACCTATTGATCTAATAGCGCAGGGCAGACAATTTAAACTTGGGCAGAGAGTGGGTCACTCCAAATTTGGCGAAGGCGTGGTGTTACAAATGGAAGGGGAAGGCGCACAAGAACGGGCGCAGATTAACTTCAAACAGGCTGGGGTTAAGTGGCTTATGTTGAGTTATGCCCAGTTGGAAGCTTTGTAAGTAACAGATTTTTATTTTTACTTACAATGCCTTAATTTAGTGATGATACTTAAAAAATGTATTTAATACAAACCAAATCTTTGTGAATACATCCACTAAGAGATTTTCGACAAGCAAGAATCCCAGCAGAGCCACAATGCCAGTGAACCACAATACTAATTCAAAAGATAACGAAAGATCGATACTTATTCTTCTTGAGATTTTTAGGCCAATAATTAACCATAATAAACATCCGGTTATAAAGGCAAACAAGCCAGAAAGAAAAGCCACACCAAACCTGTCGGTTAATGTAACTATTTCTTTTTTTTGAGCCTGGGACTTATTGGGCTTTATGAATAACACCAAACAATGGATAGATAGACAGAAGAGCTAGGCGCATTCCATGCACCTACATCATTGAATCGTTCCCACATCGGCGTAGGAACGATTCAATTATTTGAGATAATTGAATTAAGGTGTCAAACCTTGCCCAACAACAATCACCTTAAGCGCATTGGTGCCACCTTTAACGCCTGTTAAATCGCCTTTGGTGATGATGAATTTGTCACCATCTTTGGCGAGATTCCATTTTCTTAATTCCCTTACGACATCCCGATTCACTTCGGCATGGTCGTGCTTTTCGTCAATTTTATGGCAGATAGGGAACACACCACGGAACAAAGTGACCCGCCCCAGCGTTTCTTCTGAGCTGCTCATTGCAAAAATGGATATGCCTGAACTGATCCGTGACATCCACAAAGGCGTTGAGCCGGATTCGGTCAATGCCACAATACCTTTGATTTTGGTGTGGTTTGCCATGTACATGGCAGACATTGCTATCGCTTCGTCATCACGTTCAAATTGAATATTCACACGGTGATCGGAAACACGGACAATACTCTGCTTTTCTGCTTCCAGACAGATCCTATTCATCGCTTCGACAGCTTTAATCGGATGTTTTCCTGATGCGGTTTCTGCGGATAACATGATGGCATCAGTGCCGTCGTAAACCGCATTGGCAACATCAAACACCTCAGCGCGAGTAGGGATCGGGTTGTCGATCATCGACTCCATCATCTGTGTCGCGGTAATCGCAACGCGGTTGAGTTCCCGTGTGCGTTTGATCAAAAGTTTTTGTACAGCGGGCAGGTTGGCGTCTCCAATTTCAACACCCAAGTCGCCCCGTGCAACCATTACAGCATCGGATGCCAGGATGATTTCATCCATAACATCTGGCACTATCGCTTCCGCTCGTTCAACTTTAGCGACAATACCCGCATGGCAACCTGCGGCTATTAGCAAACGGCGGGCTTCATGCAAGTCTTCCGCAGTCCGTGGAAAAGAGATCGCCACATAATCGCACCTCATGAGTGCAATAGTCTTGATGTCTTCTTTGTCTTTTTCGGTTAACGCAGCCGCAGAAAGGCCACCGCCCAAAAGGTTAATCCCCTTGTTGTTTGACAGGTCGCCACCCACTGCTACCGTGCAATTAACCCGCATGTTCTCAACATTGACGACATCAAGTACGATGCGGCCATCATCCAGAAGCAACCGACTTCCCGGCCTTACTTCTAACGCCAGCGGTTCGTAAGTGATACCGACTTGGGTGTTGTCGCCAACTAATGGATCAAGGTTGATATCCAAGGCAAAATCCTGGCCTTCTTTCAGGAACACCTTGGTGTCCTTAAAACGGGCTATACGAATTTTAGGGCCTTGGAGATCGGCGAGAATACCCACTCGCCGCCCAGCTTTTTGGCTAAGTTCCCTGATCGTTTTAGCCCTGTCGATGTGATCTTGGGCTGAACCATGCGAGAAGTTCATACGAACAACATCAACTCCCGCGTTTATTAATTCTTCAAGGATGCCGGGTTTATCCGTGGCAGGCCCAAGTGTCGCTAAAATTTTGGTTCTTCTTAACATTAGTTGCTTATCAGTTTTATAGGGTAAGTTGTTATTTTGCGTTTAACTATTTGGCATTAACCAAGGCAACAGTCGTGTCCAACATGCGGTTTGAGAAGCCCCATTCGTTGTCATACCAGGACAATACTTTTACTTGATTGCCATCAAGCACTTTAGTTAAACCAGCTTCGTAAATAGAAGAGGCAGGGTTGTGGTTGAAGTCTGATGAAACCAGTGGTTTGTCATTGACTTCCAGAATGCCTTTTAAGAAACCATTGGATGCGTCCCTGAGAACTTGGTCGATTTCTTCTTTAGTGGTTGCTCGCGCTGATTCGAAGGTTAAATCAACGATTGAGACGTTGATGGTTGGTACGCGCATCGCGAAACCGTCCAATTTGCCTGCCAATTCAGGCAATACCAAACCTACCGCCGCCGCCGCACCAGTTTTGGTTGGGATCATTGATTGAGTTGCTGAACGGGCACGGTGCAAATCGCTGTGGAATACGTCAGTCAATACTTGGTCATTGGTGTATGAGTGGATGGTGGTCATCAAACCTTTTTTTACACCAATCACGTCATGCAAGGCTTTAACCAAAGGAGCCAAACAGTTGGTGGTGCATGAAGCGTTAGAGATAACGGTATCAGTTGCTTTCAAAGTATTGTGGTTAACACCAAACACGATGGTGCCATCGACATCGTTGCCACCTGGCGCAGAGATAATCACTTTTTTAGCGCCAGCTGCAATATGCGCGGACGCTTTCGCTTTGCTGGTGAACAAACCAGTACATTCATGGACAACGTCTATGCCTAATTCGCCCCAAGGCAATTTAGAAGGATCACGTTCTGAGAAAACTCTGATTTTATCGCCATTGATGACGATGTAATCGCCGTCAACGCCTACTTCAAACGGAAATTTACCATGTACTGTGTCGTATTGAGTCAGGTGGGCATTGGTATTGGTATCGCCCAAGTCGTTGACCGCAACAATTTGAATTTCGTTGGTGCGACCTGATTCGTAAAGTGCGCGGATAATATTACGACCAATACGGCCATAACCGTTAATGGCAACTTTAATAGGCATTGAGACTCTCCAGAATGATTAGACGATGGGTTGTACAGAAACCTTAAACTTCTGTAAATCGTTTTATTATACAAAAAACGGGGTATTTCGTCTATGTCCAAAAATCGAGGGCTTAGAACAAAATACGTAATGGATACAGAATCCTTATAAAAACTAATTTGTGCGCTCACATTATTCCACTTTAGCGGACTCAAGGCGTTCTTCTGCTGCCATCCAATCTGCTTCGGCGAGATCCAGCGCCTTATCAACTTCGGCTTTTCGGGCCAACAGCTTTTTTAACTTGTCTTTTTCCGATTCGGAATACAGCGCGGAATCAGCCAGTTCGGCCTCCAATCTACGCTGTTCATTATGGTATTTTTCTACCGCTTGCTCCGCTTTTTTTAACGCATCCAGCAAGGGTTTCTGCCTTTGCCTAAAGTCAGCTTCCAGTTTTCGCTGGTCTTTACGTGAAACTGTGGCGGTTAACTCATCTGCCGCTTTCTCATCACCCTTCTTACGCTCCGCCAGCCATAGCCGATAATCGTCAAGATCGCCATCGAACGGCTGTGCTTTGCCTTCGCCTACCAATAAAAATCGGTCGGTTACCGTCCGTAACAAGTGCCGATCATGCGAAACCAAAATAATCGCACCCTGATAATCCTGTAATGCAACACTCAAGGCGTGGCGCATTTCCAGATCAAGATGATTAGTCGGCTCATCCAATAACAGCAAATTGGGATTTTTATAGACCAGCAACGCCAATACCAACCGGGCTTTTTCGCCACCAGAAAATGGCTTCACAGCTTCTAGCACCTTATCACCTTGAAAATCAAACCCGCCCAGAAAATTACGCAGCTCTTTTTCGGTGGCTTTTTGGTCTATTCTTTGCAAATGCCGCAAGGGGCTTTCATCCAGCCGCAATTGCTCCAGTTGATGCTGGGCAAAATAACCGATATTGAGCGCCTCTGCTTCAAGCCGCGTTCCCGACAAGGGTTGCATATCGCCAGCCAGGACTTTAATCAAACTGGATTTACCCGCACCATTTGGCCCCAACAGGCCAATCCGATCACCGGGAGATATAGACAAAGTGGCTTCCTGGATCACTTTGGTTTGTCCATAGCCGATGTCAACCTTATCCAATTTCAACAGCGGATTTTGCATCCTTCCTGGTTTGGGAAAGCTAAAATCAAACGGCGAATCGACATGCGCCATTGCGATAACTTCCATGCGTTCCAATGCTTTGATCCGGCTTTGTGCTTGTCGTGCCTTAGTCGCCTGAGCTTTGAAGCGGTCAACAAAACTTTGGATATGGGCAATTTCCCGCTGCTGCTTTAGAAACGCGGACTGCTGCTGCGCCAATTTTTCCGCCCGCATTTTTTCAAACGCGGAATAATTACCAGTGTAAATGTCCACTTTGTTTTGCTCGATGTGGACGATATGCGTTGCGATAGTATCCAGAAAATCGCGGTCATGCGAGATCAGCAGCAACGTCCCATCGTATTTACACAACCAGTCTTGCAACCAAATTACCGCGTCCAAATCCAAGTGGTTGGTCGGCTCGTCCAACATCAACACATCAGAACGGCACATCAACGCCTGAGCCAGATTAAGCCGCATCCGCCAACCGCCGGAAAATGAATTCACGGCATTTTTTTCCTGCTCTGGCTTGAAGCCTAAACCGTTCATCAACCGTGCGGCTTTCGCTTGCGCGGTGTAACCGCCAATGGTGTCGAGTGTGGCATGAAGTTCGGCTTGCTTTAAACCGTCATGGGCAATTTCCGCAGCTTGCAACTGCTGCTGTAAGCGCCTTAACTCCCTATCGCCATCCATGATGTAATCAATCGCAGAAGAAGATACGGCAGGTGTTTCTTGCGCCACATGCGCCATCTCAAGCCCTGGAGGCAAAGAGAAATCGCCCTCATCCAGGTGCAGTTCATTCCTGATCAAGGCAAATAAACTGGATTTACCCGCGCCATTGGCTCCGGTAAAACCCACTTTTTGCCCTTTATGGATAGTAAATGACGCATTGGCGAACAGCACCCGTGCGCCACGGCGCAGGGCTATGTTTTTAAAATTCAACATGGTAAAAGTGTCAGGGTCGATACAGTAAATCGGATATTGTATTGGGATTTATGCCATTACAAAAATTGCGGCTCGAAATAGCACCGCTATATTACGCCATCGCTACCTTTCCTTACGATCTATTCTGCTTTCAACCTCGCCGCAATAAATGAATATTTGATACCTATTCCTCGATACTGAGCTCCTTGATCTTGCGCGTCAACGTGTTCCTGCCATAGCCTAATAAAAGCGCAGCCTCGTGCCGCCTTCCACGGGTAAAGTCCAAAGCGGCTTTGATTAAGATGCTTTCCACAATGGGGATAGTTTGTTTGGCTACATCGCTGTGGCTGGATGCACCAGATTGGGCGCGCTTGACGAGCTGCTGGTCGATCCAGTTTCTTAGTGAGAACTCCCAATCGGTTTCAGAATGTTCTTTTTCCTGTGCAGTAGTCAACAATTCAGGCGGCAAATCATGCAGATGGATTTCCCTTCCTGATGCCATCACGGTCAGCCAACGGCAACTGTTCTCCAATTGCCGGACGTTCCCAGGCCATTCCAATGCACTCAAAAACTCTTCTGCTTCCGGTGTCAATAATTTGACCTCGGTGTTAAGCTCCTGTGCGGCTTGTGTCAGAAAATGCCGTAGCAATAAAGGGATGTCTTGTTTGCGTTCCCGTAGTGGTGGGATGTGGATACGGATCACGTTTAATCGGTGAAATAAATCTTCCCGAAAACGGCCTTGCTCAACCAGCACTTCAAGATTTTGGTGGGTGGCGGCAATAATACGGACATCCACTTTTACCGCTGTATGCCCACCGACCGGATAAAATTCGCCATCAGCAAGCACCCTCAACAAGCGGGTTTGCAGCTCTGCGGGCATATCGCCGATTTCGTCCAAGAACAGCGTGCCACCGTTAGCTTGTTCAAAACGGCCAGACCGTCGGGCTTGTGCGCCAGTAAAAGAGCCTTTCTCATGACCAAACAATTCGGATTCCATCAGATCTTTTGGGATGGCTGCCATATTAAGGGCAATGAATGGCTTTTGGGTTCTGGGGCTGTGCCGATGCAGCGCTTTGGCAACCAGCTCTTTTCCTGTTCCTGATTCACCGTTGATAAGGACGGTGATGTGGGATCGCGCTAACCGTCCGATGGCACGAAACACTTCCTGCATGGCAGGTGCCGCACCTATAATTTCCGGCGTTACGGCAAGCGTAGCGGGTTCTTTTTGCTCATCCGACCTGAGCCGCCTGCCATGTAAGACAGCGCGATGGGCTAAGTCTACGACTTCCTTAATATCGAAGGGTTTGGGCAGGTATTCAAACGCACCACCGTGAAATGCGGAAACCGCGCTTTCCAGGTCAGAGTGAGCCGTCATGACGATTACTGGCAACTCAGGGTGGCTTTTTTGGATTTTATCCAGCAATTGCAAGCCATCCATGCCCGGCATCCGTATGTCCGTAATCAAGGCATCTGGCGTATCAGTATCCAGGGCATCCAACAAATCCCTCGCGGCGGAAAAATTTCGGGTACTAATGTCCGCCTTTTGCAATGCCTTTTCCACGACCCAGCGGATAGATTTGTCGTCATCAACTATCCAGACAGTTTCAGGCTTGCTCATTGCTGGTTCTCCTTGCACTTAGATGGGTAAAATAATCGAAAAAACCGTATTGCCTGGTTCACTATGGCATTCAATCAGCCCGTTATGTTGGTTAATCAACGATTGGGCTATAGACAACCCCAAACCCGTGCCGTCGGCACGGCCAGTAATCATCGGGTAAAAAATCCGCTCCATAATGTCGGGGTCAATGCCCGAACCATTGTCGATAACATCCACTTTTACGGCCAGCTTATGGTGCTGACGGCCTATGGGCTGGTTTCTCTGGATTCGGGTTTTTAGGATAATCGTACCGTTGCCCTCCAGCGCTTGCACCGCATTTTTAACGATATTCAACACCGCTTGGATCAACAAGTCGCGGTCTGCCCGAATGTCGGGAATGCTCGGGTCATAATCGCAAATCATACTGAGGCTACCCGAAGACTCCGCCTCTACCAATTGCCTGACGCGCTCCAAAACCTCGTGGACATTAATCACCTTAAAATCAGGTGGTTTGTTCGGGCCTAACAATTTGTCCATCAACCCCTGCAATCGGTCAGATTCCGCAATAATGATCTGGGTATATTCTTTAAGGTCAGGATCAGCAAGTTCTAGGTTTAACAATTGGGCTGCGCCACGCAATCCCCCCAAGGGGTTTTTAATTTCATGAGCGAGTCCCCTGACCAGTAATCTGGCGGTATTTTGCTGGCTTAACAGTTGCTCTTCCTTGGAAATACGCAGATGATTATCGACCCGTTGCAGTTCAACCAAAATTTCGTCCACCCTGTCATCAACCATCAAGGGCGTAGCACATAAGTTGACGGTAAAGCTTTGCCCCATGCGTTCCAAAATAAGCTCCCTATCGACTAAAGATTCCGCCATGCCTAAACATTGCTGCAAGTTAATCAACAAAGCCGAATCAGAAAACTTGAACAGATCGACCGCATTGACGCCAACCAGATGGCGGGCGCTATCCGCAAGCAGGATTTCCCCTGCTGTATTAACGTAAATAAGGTTTAAATCACTGTTGAATAACAAGGCAGCAGTATTTAGATGGTCAAGTATACGTTTGAACATGTTTTTCAAATCGGACGTTGTAAAAAGAGGGCTATAGAAGGCATATAAAGATTAAGCAATTTACAGGCCAGTTTTATGGAAATGTGCTTTTATTGGCTAAGCGATTTAATTTTTTTGTAATCGGCTGATTTAAGTCAAATTTCATCAAAGCCAACAAAATAAAACGCACCAAATTAGTAAACTGAAAATACTGGAAACAATCTTAATGCACCATTATAGTGCGATTGCACAACTGAAAGGTAAAAAATAACTGCTCGTTTTGCTGATTGAATCAGCATTTCTTCAGAAGTGGAATAGCGGGGGTTTATAACTGCGATTTATTCAGTCATATCGGCTACTTGCATTAGCAAACGCTCTAACTCAAGATCCAGTGAATCTTCCGGCATATCCAAGCCAGCCCGTTGATACCAGTATCGGGCGTTAGCCAAATCACCTTCGATACGGTGTAAATAACCGTGGATACGGCAAGATAAGGGGTCTGGGCAATCCTGCACTAACCGATGTGCGGCATCCCACGCACCATGTTGGACGAGCTGTAGAGCCTGACTGTAGCACTTCATCATAACACCACATAAATAACTGATAATTATAGCTTATCTTAGTTATTTATCGTTTTTTGGCAGCCTATTGATTCGGCCTTTTAATGTCTGAACCGTTCGTGCTGAGCTTGTCGAAGCACACACCGCCTTTCGACAGGCTCAATACCCAAAGGGCATAAAGGCGAACGGAAACTTAATGCTTCACAACGCCGAATATATAAAATACAGAGGATTTTGCCGAGATACATTTAACTGCTTAGTAGTTTGTAGCTTTACCGAAATTGCCACATAAACCGCAAGCTAAACCAAATGCGCCCACAGATCATACTCATCTGCTTCCTCTATCTCAACTTCAACAAATTCGCCGACTTTTAGGTGGGTCGCGCCGTCGATAAACACTTGCCCGTCGATTTCCGGCGCATCGGACTGGCTTCTGGCAACTGCGCCTTCTTCCACCACTTCGTCGATCAGCACGGTTTCGATGTTGCCTATGCGTTGCTGTAAGCGCCCAGCACTGATTTCCGACTGGCGCTCCATAAAGCGGGCTAACCGCTCCTGTTTTATCTCTTCTGGAATCGAATCAGGCAAGTCATTGGCGACCGCACCTTTTACGGGCGAATAGGCAAAACAACCTACCCTATCTAACTGCGCCTCATCAAGAAAATCCAGTAGCTCTTCAAATTCCTGTTCGGTTTCGCCAGGAAAGCCGACAATGAAAGTGCTACGCAAAGTAATATCTAGACATACCTCCCGCCATGCCTTGATACGTTCCAGATTATTCTGGCTGGCTGCCGGACGTTTCATCAGCTTTAATATCCGGCTGCTGGCGTGTTGGAAGGGGATATCGAGATACGGCAGGATTTTACCTTCAGCCATCAGTGGGATGACATCATCAACATGCGGATACGGATAGACATAGTGCATCCGTACCCATACCCCAAGATCGCCCAAAGCCTCAGCCAGATCATAAAAACGAGTTTGTATTGACCGACCGCGCCAGTATCGGGGCTGGTATTTCAAATCCAGACCATACGCGCTGGTATCCTGGGAAACAATCAACAGCTCTTTAACCCCCGCATCCGCCAAACGCATGGCTTCCACCATGACATCATCAATCGGCCTACTGACCAGATCACCGCGCATGGAGGGGATAATGCAAAACGTGCAGCGATGGTTGCAGCCTTCTGAAATCTTTAGGTAAGCGTAATGATTGGGTGTGAGCTTGATGCCTTGTGGCGGCAACAGGCTAGTGAACGGATCGTGCCTGGGCGGTAGGTGTTCGTGCACAGAGGCGACCACCTCGTCGATGGCATGTGCGCCAGTTACTTTCAAGACTTGCGGATGTCGCGCCCGAATTTCATCTTCTCTAGCTCCCAAACAACCAGTCACAATGACTCGACCATTTTCAACCAGCGCTTCACCGATGCTATCCAATGATTCTTCTACTGCTGCATCAATAAACCCACAGGTATTCACCACAACTAAATCAGCATCTTTGTAGTTGGGCGAGATGATGTAACCTTCTGCACGCAACTTGGTCAAAATGCGTTCGCTATCGACCAGGGCTTTGGGACAACCCAAGCTGATAAAACCTATTTGTGGTGCTGCCATGATGTTTTAAATGTTAAATCTACGGAGTTGAGGAGCTGTGAATGTGCTGTTAGTGGCACAAAACAAAATTGAGGTAGCAGAAAACGGACTTAACTTGTTGAAAAACGCTTAACGCCGTATTTTAAGAAAATAGTGAAAAGTAATCTGTTTGCTTTGACCGGAAGGATTTTCAAACTATGTAAAAAAACCGCTTCCGAATCAATAAAACGTGTGTTTTTAGCCCTTCACCGCATCAGCAATAGGATTAAAGGCTTCGACTTTAGCCTTACCTGTTTTAATCAAATCAACACCCGTATCAACAATCATCTGGCAAAGACCAGGCGTTTTATAAACCATCATGCACAAATAACCGACTGCTGGGATCGCAATCAACGCGCCGATAAAGCCATTAATGCCGACTACGCCCATCAATTTGACGAGTATTGCAATTGCATCAAGCGGCAACAACACCATCGCGCCAAAATAGGCTAAAACAACAAAGGTGAAAACGGCAAAGACAACAAATTGAAGCAGTTTTACTAAGAAGAAATTCAGTTTTTTCATAAGGCGTGTGTGTTTCCTGACAATATAAAAACAGGGTTTTGACCGATTAACGATGCCAACCCTGCCTTGAAAGTTAAATTTTATCGGCAAATTATAGCTTGAAAGCGTTCAGACTACCTCATCTTTTCGCAGAAAGAAGCGGTACAGTATTGCACCAGAAACAAATCCCCCGATATGCGCCCACAAAGCCGAGTCAGATGTCGCCCCCGCCACAAAAGTAGAAGTTGTAATGGAATAAAGCTGAAAAATAACCCACAATCCTAAGAACATAACGGCTGGCACTTGCAAGATTACGGGAAAAAAGTACACAACCACCCGCTCGTACGGGTAAATAAAGTAATAAGCCGCCAAAACACCTGCGATAGCCCCCGAAGCACCCACCACGGGTATAGTGAGGGTTGGTGAGCTGTACCATTGTATAAGAGTTGCCAACAAGCCACAGATCAGATAAAAAGCCAAAAACCGCCCCCGTCCCATCTGGTCTTCCACATTGTCAGCAAAAATCCACAAAAACCACATGTTAAAGATGATGTGCATCCAATTTCCATGCAGGAACAAGCTGGTCAAAAATGACAAATAGCCATCAAACGGCAGACCGTAACCTAATCCCCATTGCGGATCGGCATAACGGTTGGGCACCATTCCGTAGAGATAAATTAGCTTTGCACTCAACTCGTAAGGTATCACCTGCATGACGAGAAAGATCACAATACAAATCGCCATCAAACTCCAAGTGACATAAGGTGTTGAATTGCAGGGCGCTGTATCTCGTATGGGTATCATTATAGTAACCTCGTAGGATGGTAGGCATTAGCTTAACGGTTATCATCCCATTGGCAACAACAAAGTGATTTAACCATAGCCTTGGTACATTAAGTTTATAATAACCGGAATAAATTTTTTCTCCGATCCCGCACAACTCGTTTAAGTTTAATGCAAAATCCAAACGCTACACCGTCATTTTCAGAATTCGGGCTGGACAATCGCTTGCTGTTGGCAATTGAGAAGATCGGCTATGAAACGCCTACCCCCGTCCAGCAACAAGCTATCCCTCCCACACTTACCCACAGGGATTGCCTGGTCAGCGCCGAAACTGGCAGCGGCAAGACTGCTGCTTACTTACTCCCTAGCTTACAAAAATTGCTGGGTTTACCTGCCAAGCCACTGGGTGTTCAGGTGCTAATCCTTTGTCCTACCCGCGAACTTGCCCAACAAATCTTTGGGCAGTGTCAGCAATTCAGCGAATTCACCCCGCTAAAAATCGGCATCATTACCGGCGGCAGTGACTTCAAAAAGCAACAAATGGCACTAACAAAAGGCACTGACATCATCATTGCCACCCCAGGCCGTCTTTTGGAACACTTCCAGCTTGAAACAACTTATTTCCAGAATCTAAGCGTATTGATCCTTGATGAAGCCGACCGTATGCTGGATATGGGCTTTAGCGATGATGTACTGACCATTGTCGAACAATGCAATAAGCAACGCCAAACCCTGTTATTTTCAGCAACCTTAACCCATTTCGGTGTGATTAAGATTGCCGACAAAGTATTAAAAACGCCTAAAGTCGTTGCGTTAAACACATTACACGATGGTCATCGCAACATCGCGCAACACCTTATACTTGCTGATGACCACGACCATAAGCTGAAACTGTTGGCACATCTACTCGCACATGAAAGCTTCGACAAAGCCCTGGTTTTCACCAATACCCGCCTACGGGCTGATGAACTGCATAACTCAGTCCGTGGCGCAGGAATCCGCTCCGGCTTGCTGCACGGCGAGATGGACCAAAAAGACCGCAACCGCGTCATGGCGTTGTATCGGGACGGCATCATCAACACCTTGATTGCCACCGACCTAGCCGCCCGTGGCCTGGACATCAAAGGCATCAACCTCGTCATCAACTTCGACATTCCCCGCAACGGCATTGATTACATCCACCGCATAGGCCGCACCGGACGTGCCGATGAGCAGGGCACCACCATCGCCCTGGTAAAACACACCGAATGGAACTTAATGGCAGGTATCGAACGCTTTTTAAAGCAGGACTTTATCCGTCGCACCCTTAAGGGACTGGAAGGCAGCTACAAAGGCCCGAAAAAACTTAAATCATCTGGCAAAGCCGCTGGCAGCAAAGACAAAAAAGAACCTGCTAAAAAAGCGGTAGTTAAAAAAGTGAAGGTGCGGGAAAGGGATAAGAAAAATGTGGGGAAAAGGCGTGTTCCAAGTGATAAACCTACGATAGATTCGTGAACATAGATAGAAGCCGGACGAAACCTGCAACAGCCTCGCCCAGCTTTGGAAGCCGGATGGAAGCCGGACAGGGCATGTTGCCCTGTCCGCAAGGTTTCATGTAACGCTCAAACGAAATTGAAGTTTCAAAATATTAGGGACGGTGTTTCAAACCCCGTCCCGCTTCGGGCCTCTAATTTAGGGGCAAGGATTGGGTGTAGTACAAAGATTTAAAGTCATAACGTCTGTTTGCAAATTATTACCGCCACAAAATCCGTTCAAGGCTAATAGATTGCCAGATTGCGAAGCACCAACAGCCCTACTAGCAGCCGAGCAAAGGTATAAAGGAGGGAGAGACGTACCATTAGCAGCGTCAATAATTCCCCAGCTATAAGCAGTTGACGTGATGCCTTGTGCGGTTAGTACCGGCTGAATCGGGTGGCCAGCAATAGCCCCAGTAGTCCACGAGCCGCTATTTAACGAACATGACGGACATGACGTGCCTGTCTTCGTCAGTAGTATAGCCCAAGTAGTGCGTCCCCCAGATGCAGCACCTGGGCCGCTTACAGTGTAAACATTACCATATGCATCCTTATATTTGCCCGCCTTAAACTGCCCTACCGTTAAAGCGGGCGACAAGCCAACTACCGGATACAAAGGAGCAAGCACTGGCACACCCAATGCATCCAATTGCAGTTTGATTTCGATATCGTAATACTTGATAGCTCCAGCGGCATTACGGACTGGAACGCGGGAGGCTTTTAAGGTGTCGCTCACCCCAGTAATACTGGATTGTTCCAAGAACAAAGCTGGTACAGCAGCAACTGCGGCACTCGCCCCAATCAACATACTGCCCAATACGACTAAAGTCTTTAGGAATCCCGATTTTTTGTGAGTTTTATAAGTTGTCTGTCTGTCTGCATTTAACATTCTGTTTTCCTTATATTTAGTTAACGATATTTATATGCAAAACCTTTGTTTT
>JABFSV010000374.1 GCA_013140405.1 Methyloglobulus sp.
GAAATGGGGCGGTTTAATATGGGATCGACAATTATTGTCTTGTTTGGTAAAGATAAAGTGCAGTGGGAAAGCGAGTTCAAAGCTGACCAATTAGTGAAGTTGGGGGAGATGATTGGTAAGTCGATTGTTTAGGCTCTTCCATGCGTAAGTGTAGAAATTGCTTTTTGTCAGGTACATTATTGTAATTTACCGCCTATTTTCACGTACCCTAAAACTGAATATTGGAATACTCTATGCGTATAATTTCATTAATTTTTTTATTGCTGCTAGGTCAGTCAGCATTTGCTTTAGATTGCGATAAGGCTGTAAATACCCTTGAAATAAATGACTGTGCATCTATCGAAAAAGAAAAAGTTGAATCCCAGCTCAATGCAACCTACAAAAGTGTTATCCAAAAATTGGAGCATCCTGAGCCTGAGGTTGCCGATGACTATTCGGCAACCAAAAAAGCCTTAGTTGAAGCGCAACGCGCATGGGTTAAATTTAGGGAGGCTGATTGTGACGCTACTTATACATGGCATAGAGGCGGCACTATCCGTACAGTGATGTATATCGGTTGTATGCAAGCACATGCCGAACAGCGCATAAAGGAACTCAAGGAATATGAGTCTCAATAAGTTGCTAACACGTTTGAGTAGAAATATCTTGCATCTCGGTTTTATTGCTTTGCTGTTGAGTTTGTTCGCTACCAATTTAATGGCGCAGCCCCGCATAGCAGTGCTTGATTTTGAGCTTAGAGATTTGACCCTTAAACCCGGTGTGCCGCAAGAAATTGAACGAACAGCTTCGGTTAAGCCGATGTTGGAAGAAGAATTACAAAAATCAGGCTACGAGATTGTTACGATTCCCTTAGATGCCCAAATACAGGCAACCTCAGGGGTGGGTTATCTTTTCGATCACCACGATATTGCCGCGCAACTAGCACAAAAATATGATGCTGATTACGTAATCGTAGGCAGGTTACATAAGCCCAGTTTTTTGTTCGTATACTTGATGGCGCATCTGGTCGATGTCAAACAACAACGCTTGGTTGCAGATTACTTGTCTGAAGTTAAAGGCGGTGAGAAAAAACTAACCCGTAAAGGCGTAGAAAGTCTAGTGGTTAAAGTCAACGACACATTTAACGGTTTGAAATGAAATCTTGACGTAAAGTTGGTCTGCCAGTTTTTACTTAACAGAATGTTCTTGGCATATTTTTTGGCTGTCTTCTCCAGTCAACGGTTCTTTGGTCAATCCACACAAAAAACCTTGTTGCATCAAGGTAAAAAACATACACGTCTTACAAAGCCCAAAAGTGTGTGACTTGTTCGATTTTTGTAAGGCAGTCAGCACGGTAACTAAGGTTTCGTCGTAACGCGCTAATTCGCCATGCTGCAATAAATCAGCAGCCTGATTGAACAACTCAGAAGGCCGGGCTTGTTCCAATATCGATTTCCCTTCAGGTAACAGACTTAGATGAACGACTCGGCGGTCTACGGTGTCCGTGGTTTTTTTGAGGTAGCCTTTTTTTTCCAGTAGCAACAGGGTTTGAGAAACTGTGCCTCGGGTCATGCCCAAATAATTGGCGAGGGCAGCCGGAGTGTCACTGTATTTATTGCATCGCGAAAGATAATCCAGAATCTGTAAGTGTACGGATTGCAAGCCAAATTCCGTGCATTTTTTGCGTTCTTCTGACCGTATCAGAGAGGTCATGCGTTCGATGATATCGAAAACACTAGCTTTTTCCATAATTAATGCACCCTAATGATGACAAGTTGACAGGGATACGAGAGTAACATAAGCTAACTACATATCGATTCGATATTTTATATCTTTTTTCGGAGGTAATTATGCCACTTTCTCATGTTTATGACACTTATGCAAAGGCCGCGACTGGCAGAATCATGCATTTCGATGTGGTTCTTGATGAACAAGACCACGATAAAGCATTGAAATACGCTAAAGCATGGTTAGCCAGTATCGGTCACGCGGATGCAACCGTTACTCAGGAAAACTGCGCGTTTTGCCACAGCGCCGAAGCACCACCTGAACTCCGCCAACAAATAGATAGCCAAGGTTACGGTATCTACAAGCTGGAAGGCTGTCCTAAATAGAGTTTCCGTTTTAGCTGTGTTTGAGCAGAACAGGTGGATTCCCAGTTTAGGAATCCACCAAAGCCATACTAAATATTTTGCTACGTACAAAATTTAGATACTTTTAGGGTTTAACGGAGAAGCCATTTATCCGTTTTAATGCCCGACTGCTACCCTTGCACCTTTTGTTTGTCCGATGTCAGCCAAAGTTTGGTTAAACCAAGGTGCATCAATATCAAATGGTTTACCGCCTTTAATGCGTGGGAACTCGATTGCCCTCAATACATTGCCACGGTCTTCGTCGTGACCGATCACACCAGATTCGCGGCGGAAAGCACATTCAACAGCAAGGTCGGCACAAGACTTGATTAGGCGGATATCTTCAACATTAGAGGCGGCAGCCCGTGCGAAATAACCGGATTTTTGAATCAAGGTTTTTTCCGCGCCTAGCATTTCGGCAAATTGCTCGCCAAACCATTTGCCAGGATTGACGGCATCCAATTTGACGTGGCCGAACGCATCTCGCGGGACTTCTTGACCCTTGGCTTGCATTTCGGCAACGATGGATTCTACGCCAGCGCCTTCGGACACAAAAATGTTAACGCAGTCTACTTTATCCATGACCGCACGTAAGCGTTTGGCTTCTGCGGCGAGGTCTATTGCCATTTCTGGGATAAATACGCCGTGGACTTCATAAGTGGCGCGATCCAGCCCCAATTCCGGCAACCATTCGGCGCGGTCGAGCAATTTGCGGTATTCCTGTGCGGTCGCTGCCGTCAACCAGCCACAACTGCGTCCCATGACTTCATGGACAATCAACATACGTGGATTGGCGTTATTTTCCGCCACCACATTCATGAAATAACGAGCGCCTTGTTCCGCAGCTGTCCACGCACCTAGCGATTGTTTGATGGGGAAGACATCGTTATCAACGGTTTTAGGTAAGCCGATAACGGTAAGGCCGTAGTTGTTGCTCGCTAGGAATGCAGCCAGATCAGCGGCAGCGGTGTTGGTGTCGTCGCCGCCGATAGTGTGCAAAATATCCACGCCATCTTTAACCAACTGGTCGGCAGCGACCTTTTGAGGATCTTCGCCTTCTTTGACGAGACCGCGCTTAACGCAGTCTTTTACGTTAGTCAGTTTGACGCGGCTGTTGCCGATGAGAGAACCGCCGAATTTATGTAACAAACCAGCCTTTTCACGCACGGCTGGCGTGACTTTGTAGTAGTCGCCAAGCAACAAGCCTTTATAGCCACTACGATAGCAAATAATTTCAATCGACGGGTCGATTTCGCTGTAACGCTCGATAAGGCTGCCGATAGCGGAGTTAAGGCACGGGGCTAGTCCACCCGCTGTAAGAATTGCGACTTTTTTTGGTTTATTCATGAGTGTTCTTCGTGTGTTTTAGGGTTAAATTATAAGAATTGGCAGCGATAAGCTAATTATCAGATGTTAGTATAGCTACGATTTTGTGCGCGAATTTTACCATAGTTAAAATCTAATCCTTTAGTTGTTGTTTTGATTTTAGTTCACAATATGGCCTGAATTAATAGCTCTGTCACAAGTATTCATTAAACTTAGGTGCGGAATATCCGCCCGATGTATAATTTCTTCCTAAACCCACCAGAATAAAAACCAGCACCGATAAACAATGGAAAAACCTGAAAAACGTTCAATTCGTCGTCGTGGCATCTATTTATTGCCTAATTTGTTGACTACAGGCGCGTTGTTTTCCGGCTACTACGCGATTACTTCAGCCATTGGCGGTCGCTATGAGACGGCTGTAATCGCTATTTTTATAGCGATGATACTGGATGGCCTGGATGGTCGGGTCGCCCGGCTGACGAACACCCAGAGTGAATTCGGCGTACAGTACGATAGCCTGTCTGACATGACTTCATTTGCGGTGGCTCCCGCCTTGGTGATGTACCTATGGGCTTTCTCCAGCTTTGGCAAAGTGGGCTTATTTGCTGCATTTGTGCACCTTGCGGGAGGGGCTTTACGTTTGGCGCGGTTTAATGCCCAGGTTGGCACCGCCGATAAGCGTTATTTTCAAGGTTTACCCAGCCCGGCTGCTGCCGCAATCATTGCCGGATTTATCTGGATATGCCTTGAACATGGCTATGATATAGATTTAGTGAAATATCCCGCTATCGTGCTGACGATAAGCACAGGCTTGTTAATGGTGAGTAATTTTCGCTATTCCAGCTTCAAGGAAATTGATTTTCGTGGGAAAGTGCCGTTTTTTGTGGCGATTTCAGTGATGCTTGCCATTGCTTTTGTTATGGCGCAGCCGCAAACTATGTTGTTCTTGTTATTTTTAGCTTATGCGGTTTCGGGCCCTATCGTCACTCTGGTCATGCGTAGGCGGCGGTTACAAGGGCGCAAAAGTTAGATTCTGCTTGTGGCTATGCGATTATTCAGTTATATTTTTACCCATGTTCCCTCAATACACCAAACAAGGCATTTGCCGTAATTTTCAAATCAACTTCGCAATCGCTAAGTTGTGCGCTTGTTTGTGCCTACTTCTGAGAATCCTGCCCTAGCGGGCATCCAATTCTTTTTTCACAAACACAACCCTCTTCCTTATATTCGGCTATTTAGATAGCTGATTGCCATCCATTGATGGAGTTTACGATGAAAGACCATTTGATTATTTTTGACACCACCTTGCGCGATGGTGAGCAAAGCCCAGGCGCGTCGATGACGCGCGATGAAAAAGTACGTATTGCCAAAGCGTTAGAACGCCTGAAAGTGGACGTGATAGAAGCGGGTTTCCCTGCCGCAAGTCCCGGTGATTTTGAAGCCGTCCAGGCAGTCGCCAATGTTATTAAAGACAGCACCGTGTGCGGTTTGGCAAGGGCATTGGATAAGGACATCGACCAAGCAGGTGCGGCACTGAAAGGTGCAGGCAGGTCGAGAATTCATACCTTTATCGCCACCTCGCCCATCCACATGCAGATGAAATTGCACATGCAGCCGGAGCAGGTCATCGAGTATGCCGTAAAAGCGGTGAAACGCGCCCGGCAATTTACCGATGATGTCGAGTTTTCACCGGAAGATGCAGGTCGTTCGGATGAAGATTTTTTGTGCCGAATTCTTGAAGCGGTCATTAATGCCGGTGCGACCACGTTAAATATTCCCGATACCGTCGGTTACAGCGTACCACAGCAATTTGGTGCGACAATCGCAAATCTGATTCAGCGCATCCCTAATTCCGACAAGGCCATTTTTTCGGTGCATTGCCATAACGATTTAGGTTTGGCGGTGGCAAATTCTTTGGCGGCGGTCATGAATGGCGCACGGCAAGTGGAATGCACCATCAACGGTTTGGGCGAGCGTGCGGGTAATGCGTCACTTGAAGAGGTTGTCATGTCCGTGCGTACCCGACATGATGTGTTTGCTTGCCAAACAAGGATTGATACGCGGGAAATTTTAACTTGTTCAAAATTGGTGTCGTCCATCACTGGTTTTCCAGTGCAACCCAATAAGGCCATTGTCGGCGCGAATGCCTTTGCCCATGAGGCGGGTATCCACCAAGATGGCGTATTGAAAAGCCGCGAGACTTACGAAATCATGCGAGCTGAAGATGTCGGCTGGTCTGCTAACCGGATGGTGTTAGGCAAACATTCCGGCAGGAATGCCTTCAAAAGCCGCATGACTGAGTTGGGCGTGGAATTTCAATCGGAAGAAGAATTAAACGAGGCGTTTTCACGCTTCAAACAACTTGCCGACAAAAAGCACGAAATTTTTGATGAAGATTTGCAAGCCCTGATTTCAGAAGTCGGTTTTGAAGCGGAAGACGAACACATCAAATTGGTTGCCTTGAAAGTCTGCTCGGAAACTGGGGAAGTCCCTAATGCTAAAGTCACCTTGCGTATCGACAATAAGGAAGTGACCGGTAATGCTGAAGGTGGCGGTGCGGTTGATGCCAGTTTGAAAGCGATTGAAAAATTGGTGGTGACCAATGCCATTTTGGCGCTCTACTCTGTCAACAACATCACCAACGGCACGGATTCACAAGGTGAAGTCACCGTTCGTCTTGAAAAAGCCGGGCGTATTGTGAACGGATTGGGCGCAGATACCGATATTGTTATCGCTTCAGCGAAAGCCTATATAAACGCGGTAAACAAATTGCTCAGTCCTGAACGCAGACATCCGCAAAAAGGCGATGTTTAAGGCTTAGAATGCAACCTTTAGGCCGGACGGGACATTTTGTCCCGTCCGCATTATTAAGATTCAAATAGAACCATTCCAATGGATATGGATTTTTCTACAAAAGAAGCTGTAGAGAAATATTTACCATTAATGCATGAGCTTGCCATACGAATAGAATTAGTAGCTCAAGCTTTTGATGGTAGACTAAATCTCAGTCCTCCGTACGCAAGAGAATACGCATATTTCCAGTTTCGGCGGATATGTGAACTCATAGCTTTGGGTTGCCTACAGTTACACGGCGACCTTCCTGACGCGCAAACAAAAACATCAAGAAAGGAATGGAACGCTGAAAAAATTATGAAATTGTTGCATCGCAACCATCCGCATTCATTTCCTCAATCGTCAGTTAGAATTAAAACGGCAGACGGATGGAATATACAGGGTAACTCTAAGCCCAATGCCCTTACACTAAATGAGTTTAAAACACTCTATGCCGAATGTAGTCATGTACTTCATAGAGGAACTATTAGCACCGTCGAGTCATCAAGGGATTTTACACAGAGTGATTATCAAAAAGCAGTTGATTGGCAAAGTAAAATAGTAGATTTAATGAATGAGCATTTAATCTTACGTTCAAACGGTAGGGGAATGTATATGATCTCTATGCGAACAGAGTCCGGTTATCCAGAATGCAGCATAGTGGATATCGTGAATCCAGGGGGGTTACAAGTTCAGACTATTAACCTGTATGTAGGTGATAATATAATCCATTCCTATGTTGCAAATAACAAGCTTTAAAGATATGCCCATTTGGAAGCAAGCTACGCGCCTGATTGCACCCAAGCTGTATGCTTAGGATTTTACCATTAAGGTAGAATTTGTTGCGTACAACAAAAACTATTAATGCGATAAAATTCATCCTGTTAACTCGTTATTTCATCTGGAAAACCCTTGGATAACTCTATTAGGTTAGAATACTTGCAGGCTATGGGTATCGATGTCTGGATACCAAGAACATTTATGCCTGTTGTTTCTGAATCAGAGCCAGAAGCAGATGCGGTTACCAAAGAAGAAACAACAGAATTAGAACTACCCACTAATCTCCTTGGAGCTTGGGTTGATTTGGAAACCGAAGTCGCAAGCTGCACCAAATGCAATCTCTGCCAAACCCGCACCCAAACCGTGTTTGGCACAGGCAATAAAACAGCTGATTGGATGATTATTGGCGAAGCACCAGGCCAACATGAAGATGAACAGGGCAAGCCTTTTGTCGGAAAGGCGGGGCTGTTGCTGACCGAAATGCTAAGAGCTGCGGGGTTGGATCGTGACGAGGTTTTCATTACCAATATCCTAAAATGTAGGCCACCGGGTAACCGCGATCCGAAGCAGGAGGAAGTTGAAAATTGCAGTGCTTATCTACGACAACAACGGGAATTGCTAAAACCTAAGATAATTCTGGCGGTTGGGCGTATTGCAGCCCAAACCTTGTTGAATACCGATGCCCCTTTGACTAAACTTAGAGGCAACGTACATACGTTAGATGGTGTGCCGCTGGTAGTTGTGTATCATCCCGCCTATCTATTACGGTCATTGCTAGAGAAACGCAAGGCTTGGCAAGATTTACAATTGGCAGTACAAACAGTTAAAAATAACAAGGGTTAATCATGCGTGGATGGATGGATAAGATAAAAAGCGTTTTGGTCTACGATGCCGACAAGGAGTTTTATGCCAAAATTTTTCCTGATTCGCTGTCCAGAACAGACTTGCTCCGATTGCGTACCATGACCCACGCCGACTTGCCCACTGTTTTGGATATTGAAAGGAAAAATTACCCGTTCCCCTGGGATGAAGACATCTTTATCGACTGCTTTAAAGTGGGTTACGGCTGCTGGGTTTGCGAAGAGAATGGCAAAATCCTGGGCTACAGTATTATGACGATGGGAGTAGGCGAGGCGCATATCTTGAATATTTCAGTCGCTCCTGACGAGCAAGGCCAAGGTATAGGCCGAAGGATGATGGAAACTTTAATTGAAGTAGCCAAAGGCGAAGCCGAAACCATGTTCCTGGAAGTCAGGCCATCCAACCCAGGCGCAATCGCGCTGTACAGCAAGCTAGGTTTCAACGAAATTGGCATCAGAAAAGGTTATTACCCCGCTGAAAATGGCCGCGAAGATGCCATTATGTTAGCTTTGGAGTTATTGTAAAGTTGATCGGCTGTCAGGCAACGAGAAGGATTTCTGCGATCTAAGGTTTTTGCTGATAAACCCCTAGATGTGATGATTATTTTAATAATCCGAAAGTGATTTAGGCGGGATTGCAGCCCTAAACGCATTTAAAATTGCAAGCACATCAATCGCTTCCTGTGTAATTGCTCCGGCAACTGGCGAAAGATAACCTAATCCGGCAAAACCCATTCCGATCAAACTCAAGATCATCCCTCCAATTGCGCTTTGTAAGGCAATTCTACGCATACGTTCGCCGATATGGAAAAGCTCATCAACCTTTAGCAGCGAGCTATCCATAATGACAGCATCGGCAGATTCGCCAGTAATATCGCTGTTCTGCCCGAAGGCGATACCGATGGTTGCGGCGGTCAGCGCTGGTGCATCGTTGATGCCATCGCCCAAGTAGACGGTTTTTGCGGCTTTGGTTTCGGTGCGGACGATTTCCAGTTTCTGCTCTGGGCTTTGGCTAAAAAATACATGCTTGATGCCAACTTGTTCGGCAAGATAACGCACTTCCGATTCCCTGTCGCCCGACACAATCATCACCTTGGCAAAGGCATGGTTAGGTTTTAAGTGATTAATGAACGACGAGCTGTCAGACCGCACTTCATCCCTGAATTGCAGTAGGGCGGCGTAATTGCCGTCAATCAGGGCTACACATTCCAAGCCACCACTGATGGGTGGCAATTGGCTTGCAACATCCGGCTGTTGTTCCAGAATTTTTTTACGGCTTATGACTTGGACTTTTTTCCCCACCACTTCACCTATCACGCCTTCTCCAGCCAACTCTTTGATATTGCTTACACCAAGTAGTGATAACCCCGCTTTTTCTGCCGCTTTAACAATCGAACTGGAGAGCGGATGCCTGGAATAGCGTTCCAAACTGGCTATTAAAGTCAGCACGGTTTTTTCATCGTAATCAGCACTAGGAATCGTGTTGGTCAGGGACGGGCGACCGTATGTGAGTGTGCCGGTTTTATCAAAAATCGCTGTCCGACAAGTCCCAATCGTTTCCAAAATGGCCGGGTTTTTGATGATAATTTCGCGTTTGGCAGCCAAAGAAATCGAGCTAATGATAACGACCGGAATACCAATTAACAAAGGGCAGGGCGTGGCAATCACCAGCACCGCCAAAAACCGCACCACATCACCGTAATACCACCAACTGGCAACAGCAATAAGCAATGCCAATGGCGTGTAAAGCGCACCCAGTTGGTCACCCAATCGTCTAAGATGAGGGCGATGCTGTTCAGAAGCACGCATGACTTCGGTGATTTTTGCGTAGCGTGAGTCAACGGCTAATTTATCCGCACAAATCGTCAATGCCGAATCGCCGTTGATAGCCCCCGACATCACTTGTGAGCCACTGGTTTTGGACATCATATAAGGCTCGCCAGTCAGATAAGACTCATCCATCGTGCCAACCCCTTCCAGTACCGTGCCATCAACAGGACAAAGTTCATGCGGAAGTATCAACAAAGTATCGCCAATTTTGACTTTCTCTGTAGCAATGTCGGAAACACCGTCATCCGATTGCTTATGGGCAATGGATGGCATACGTTTAGCCAATGCCTCCAGTACCGACGACGCTTTTCTTACCGCATACGTTTCCAGTACCACCCCGCTGGCAAGCATTAAGATCACCAAGCTACCAGCCAGATTTTCACCCAGCAAAACGGCGGTGACTATCGAAATGCCAGCCAGCAAGTCAGCACCAAAATCACCTAGCAGAAATTTCTTGATAATCTGTAAAACTAGGGGAATTCCACCCAGCACCAATACAAGATACAGCGGCATTTGTACCAACGAAACCAGAAAACTAAGCTGTCCTTGATAGACGTTGGCAACTGCCGAAGCCAAGGAGGCATTGAGAGTGACTGTGTAAATTTCATCCGGTATCTTTAAGCCATATTGCAAGACCAAGTAAGCACAGATACCTAGCAGACTAAATGCCAGGATGAATTTTTCAGAAGTGGTTTGTTGTGGCTGTGACATAATTTTTGGATCCGGAGTATTCATAGGCTGGGTTTAACGTACGAACCCCAACATTTTCCGATAATAGCAGGGTATACCAACCCTAAGCCAGTACGGCTGCCAATGAATTACAGTTTGTTTGCCTTACGAATTAACACGCATTAATTATTAATAAGCAGTACGTCACAGAACTTAAATAACAACCAGCTAACAATTATTTTATAGTGAATAATAGCGAACATGTGATTAGCCGAACCATTTTAATTTGTCGGCAGTCAACATTTACTTTATCAACCCTATTTATTTTTGGAACATCGATGAACAAACTAGCTGACTTAAATTGGAATCTTGCTGCAACAATTGCCGTATTTACATTCGGTAGTTTATTGACCCCAGATGCCTTCGCAAAAAGCCTATATAAATCGGTAAATGCTGATGGAAAAATAACTTACAGCAACTATCCAACTGCTACCAGTCAGACGGCACAGAACATAAGTTCACTAAAAGATAGTCCAAAATTAAGCGTTTCGAATAAACAAGCTTCCCGAGCGTCTAGCAAGTCTTAGATTAGATTTGCTAAAGGTAGGGTGCGTTTTACACACCAAAAGCATCGGCATTTAAGTGATGGCCTAACATGATTAATTATTTTTGGTGCATGGAATGCACCCTACCAGACTAATTAAATCAGTAAGTTAATGTATTTCCAACATATTATCCAATGCTTTCTTTGCTAACCGCGCATCATCTTTATCGACCACAATCTGGTTAATCACATGACCATTAGCCAGATTATCCATCACCCAAGCCAAATGCTGCGGGTCGGTGCGGAACATGGTGGAACACATGCACAAGGTAGGCGACATGAAGTGGACGTTTTTGCCGTCTTTTTTGCATTCTTCATGTAGGCGGTTGACGAGGTTTAATTCGGTAGCCACCAGCCAACGGGTATTGGGTTCGGCTTCGCGTATCGTTTTCAAGATGTAAGTCGTTGAGCCGATATATTCAGCTTTTTGGCAGACTTCAAACGGCGCTTCGGGATGCGCTATGACTTTAGTTTCGGGATGTTTCGCTAGAAAGTTGTCGATCTGTTCTGGTTTGAACATTTGATGTACGGAACAAAACCCGCCCCACAGGAAGATTTTGGCGTTCTTTATTTGTTCTTCCGTTAAGCCGCCCATAGTCTTATTAAAATCCCACAACACCATTTGATCCAGCGGGATGTCCATGCGGTAGCCAGTATTGCGGCCTAAATGCTGGTCGGGGAAGAACAAGACTTTAGGCCGATTGGCAAAACTCCATTCCAGGATTTTTTTGGCGTTGGAAGAGGTGCAAACGATGCCTTCATGCTCGCCGCAAAACGCTTTCAAGTCGGCGGCGGAATTGATGTAAGTGACGGGCGTGACTTCATTATCGACATCAATCACTTGTCCTAATTCTTCCCAGCATTTTTTGACCTTAATCAGATTAGCCATGTCCGCCATCGAACAACCCGCTGCCAAATCCGGCAAGATGGTAATTTGCCCTGGGCGAGTCAGAATATTCGACACTTCCGCCATGAAATGCACACCGCAGAAAACAATATATTCTGCATCCGATGCCGCAGCATCACGCGATAACTGGAGCGAATCACCAACAAAATCAGCATGTTTAAATACTTCATCACGCTGGTAATGATGTCCCAAAATCACGCAGCGTTTACCTAACTTTTGTTTGGCAGCGACAATCTTGGCATCGCATTCTTCGTCGCTGAGTAAGGCGTATTCTTGTATGGGGGAGGGGGTTGATGTCATTGCTTTGCCTGGGTGATTAAAACCGTGTGCGGGATTTGAGTTTGTCGTTAGTAACAAGCACCGATTGTTACTAGTGATTATAAAGCAAACTGTATTAAGTCCCAATATGATGGTATTTGGGTAGTGGGTTAAACTTGTGTTTTGGAGTGACAAACTTAAGTTTGTCGCTCCGGCTTATCAATCAAGTTACCGCTTGATAATGACCGGCCTATTCGGAAGTTCATTGGTGTTTTCTGAATGGGCAGGAAAATGCTTCGACAATAAGCGGGTGATTTCTTGAATACCTTGTAGCGAACCTTCCCGAAAACGGCTTTGCTGGAATTCATGCCGCATTAATTGGGCAATTCTGTCCCATTCGCTCTGTGCTACGCACTTGCTGATGCCACGATCTGCAAGGATATGAACCTCGTGGTCGGCTAACTGGATATAGATCAAGACACCGCTGTTTTCTTCGGTATCCCAAACCCTAAGATTTGAAAATATTTCTGTGGCGCGATGACGAGCCGTCATCCCGTGCCAAACCCAACCAGGAGACAAGGCGTTTTCGATAGCAAAGCGGAGTTCACCACTGTGTTGGGATTCAGAGTGTTTGACGGCTTTTTCAATAGCGTCAAGCACATCTGAAGGAAATGACAAGTGCCAGCACCAAGGCGGCATAAACGCATGTTTTAACCAGCGCAATAATTTCACCATGAGCTAGTTGCGCCTCCACCGCCGCCACTACCGCCACCGCCACCACTCCAGGAGCCACCACTACTGCCACCGCCCCAAGAGCTACCGCCGCCATAATATCCACCTCCACCATTCGACCAACCGCCACCGGAACGGGCGCTTGTCAAAAAGAAGACGATAATCCCGATCAGGATTGCACCAATTCCAAATCCCAGAAGCAAATAGGCTAATATTCCACTGCCGATACCAGCAATCATGCCTCCGGCAACGCGACCCAGCATCGAAGAAAGCATTGATCCCGCAAATAAACCGCCAAACAGTAAGAAAATAAACCCGCCTTCGTCTTGCTGTGAAGTGTTTGTTTGCTTAGGGGCAGGTAACTGTTCGCCTTCGATCAATCCGATGATCTGATCAACTCCGGCGTTGATGCCGCCGTAATAATCATTATTTTTAAAATAAGGTGCGATAGTTTCTGTGCCGATTCGTTTAGCGATAGCGTCTAGAATAACGCCTTCCAAGCCGTAATTCACTTCCACCCTGATTTTCCGGTCATTTTTGGCAATAATCAGTATCAGACCATCATCAATACCCTTACGGCCTATACCCCATAAATCAACGACTTTGATAGCAAATTCGGCAATATCTTCGGGTTGCGTGGACGGTACGATTAGCACGGCGATTTGGCTGCCCTTTTTAGCTTCAAATGCCGCCAGCTTACTTTCCAGTGCTTGAACCTGTTCCGTGCTGAGTGTATTGGTAATATCAGTTACTCGGCTGGATAACTTGGGGATTTCAACAAAGTTGGTCGTTTCAGCCAAGGCTAACTGGTAGAACAACATCAGCCAGAAGCCTAGCCATAAACGGGCAACCGCCATTCGGTAACGATTATTTGAAATAATTGTGTACAAGGTAATCCTGAATAATTACTGCCTTGCGGGTTCAGGT
>JABFSV010000165.1 GCA_013140405.1 Methyloglobulus sp.
TATTGACTGTGAGCATGTTATGGATGGTGTTTAATAATTATGAGAATGTAAATGCATTCGCGTTTATTGGAACGTTTATCCTCAATGTTTTAGTCTATAGCATGGCGTTATTTGTATCAGACGATACAAAATAAGATAAATTTAATGGTAGAGCAGGCAGCGCATGGCATCAGATACAGAACTTACTCCAACATCATACATTAATCATCATTTAACTAATTTAACAACGCAAGTCAGCGAAGGCTCATTTTGGGTTCTGCATGTTGATACCCTGGTTACATCTTTAATTCTCGGTGTTATTAGTTTTGGATCTATTTGGCTGATTGTTCGTAAGGCAACGCCTGGTGTGCCATCAAAACGCCAGGCATTTGTTGAGCTTGCGGTTGAGTTCATTGATAATGAGGTTAAAAATACATTTCATGGCAATCGACATGTGTTTGTTGCACCTACAGCGTTAACGATATTTGTGTGGGTTTTGATGATGAACGCTATGGATATTCTGCCAATAGACATTATGGCTTGGATCTATGAGCATGCATTCGGTTTGCATAATTGGCGGACAGTGCCGACGACAGATGTAAATACAACGTTCGCTTTGGCTCTTTCAATATGGTTCTTGATGCTTTACTTCAATGTAAAGATCAAAGGCTGGGGGGGGTGGATGCATGAGCTCTTTTGTACGCCATTTGGGAAAAATCCGCTGCTATGGGTATTGAATCTGTTGTTTAATTTCATAGAGTATGTTTCTAAGCCGCTATCGCACTCGTTGCGTTTATTCGGGAATATTTACGCGGGTGAAATAATTTTCTTGCTATTAGGTATGTGGGCAGCAACAGGTGTATCGGGTGCAATTTTTGGTGCAATTCTAGGAGCAGGTTGGGCGATATTTCATATCTTGATTGTTACCTTGCAGGCTTTTATTTTTATGATGCTAACAGTAGTCTATATATCCATGGCACATGAATCTCACTAGATTTATAAGCTTTATTTTTGTAGTATATTTTTAATCTTTAACAAAGGGAATCTAAAATGGAGAATTTGCAGTATTTGGCAATGATTCAGGCATATACCGGAATAGGTATTGGTTTGATGATTGGACTTGGTGCGGCAGGCGCGTGTATCGGAGTGGGTGTGATGTGTAGCCGTTTTCTTGAGGGCGCGGCACGTCAACCAGAAATGATACCTACTTTGCAAGGCAAGGTTTTTCTGTTGCTCGGCTTAACCGATGCTTCCTTTATTATTGCCGTGGGTTTGGCAATGCTGTTTGCATTTGGTAATCCATTGCTGGCAGTTATTCAATAATAATGTTATTGCTGGATAGATCAGATTTTACAGGCTTGTCATGAATATTAACTTTACTTTAATCTCTCAGGCGGTAGCCTTTTCAGTATTTATTTGGTTTACTGTTAAATTTGTATGGCCGCCGTTATTGCGTGCAATTGAAGATCGTCAAAAAACTATTGCCGATGGATTGGCGGCTGGAGAACGCGGACGTCATGAATTAGAGTTGGCAAGTCAACGCTCTTCTGATGTATTGAAAGAAGCCAAACAGCGTGCCTCAGAAATAATTTTACAAGCTGAGAAACGAGCCTCAGAGATTGTTGAAGAGTCTAAAAGAACAGCAAAAGAAGAAGGCGATCGTATAATTCTTGGAGCAAAGGCAGATATAGAGCATGAGGTATTTAGTGCAAAAGAAGCGCTACGTCAACATGTTGCTGAACTAGCTGTTGCCGGCGCAGCAAAAATACTGCGACGTGAAGTCGATGCCAAAGCGCATGCCGATATGCTCGTTTCTATTGGGGAAGATTTGAAATAATGGCTGAAGCGATTACAGTTGCAAGACCTTATGCAGAGGCTGTTTATAAGCTGGCAGTTGCTAGTGATAGTTTGGATCAATGGTCAAAAATGTTACAGCTTGCGGTAGAGATTGCAGAAGATGAGCATGTAAAGCCACTCATTGGCAATCCGGTGGTTTCTGCAAAGCAGATCGGAGAATTGTTTCTGGAGATTGGGCGAAATAAATTTAATTCTGATTCTCGTAATCTGATGATGCTATTGGCGGAAAATAAACGGATAACAGTACTATCGCAGATTAATCAATTGTTTGAGCAATTAAAAGCGCAACACGAAGGTGTGTTGGACGCGAATATCGTAAGTGCATTTACAATGGAAAGTAAGCAACTAAAAAAATTAATCGATGATCTCGAACAAAAATTTAAGCGCAAGATAGAGGCAAAAGTAAGTGTGGATCCAGAATTAATAGGTGGAATTAAAGTTGAAATTGGTGATGAGATTCTTGATGCCTCAGTTCGCGGTAAACTTGAAGCCATGGCCGTTGCCCTTAAAAGCTAGGAGTTAAATGAAATGCAGTTAAATCCATCCGAAATCAGTGAACTGATTAAAAAAAGGATTGAAGGACTTGTTGATACAGCAGAAGTCCGTACGCAAGGAACTATTGTTTCTGTAACGGACGGTATTGTGCGTATTCACGGTTTGTCAGATGTGATGCAAGGTGAAATGTTGGAATTTCCCGGTAATACCTTCGGTTTGGCGCTGAATCTTGAGCGAGATTCAGTAGGCGCAGTTATTATGGGCGCATATGAACATATCTGTGAGGGCGATACAGTTAAATGTACTGGACGTATACTCGAAGTGCCTGTTGGAGAAGGCTTGTTGGGCCGTGTTGTGAATTCTCTAGGGCAGCCTATTGATGGGAAAGGACCAATTACTGCAGTAAGGTCTGAGCCTATCGAAAAGATAGCGCCGGGTGTGATTTGGCGTCAGTCTGTCGATCAACCAGTTCAAACAGGTTTGAAGTCGGTAGATTCGATGGTGCCAGTTGGACGTGGGCAGCGTGAATTGATTATCGGCGATCGTCAGACAGGAAAAACTGCTGTGGCTATTGATGCGATCATAAATCAGAAAGGTCAAAACATGTTCTGTATCTATGTCGCGATCGGACAGAAGGCTTCTTCGATAGCAAACGTGGTACGTAAATTGGAAGAACATGGAGCAATGGAATATACCATTGTAGTGGCAGCAACCGCGTCAGAATCCGCAGCAATGCAATTTATAGCACCTTATTCTGGATGCACGATGGGTGAATATTTCCGAGACAAGGGTCAGGATGCGTTGATTGTTTATGACGACTTAACGAAACAAGCATGGGCATATAGACAAATCTCATTGTTATTAAGACGTCCACCAGGCCGTGAAGCGTATCCAGGTGATGTATTTTATCTTCATTCACGTTTGCTTGAAAGAGCAGCAAGAGTAAGTGTCGCATATGTCGAAAAGGCGACTGCAGGCGCAGTAAAGGGTAAGACTGGATCACTGACTGCTCTGCCAATCATTGAAACGCAGGCCGGTGACGTAACTGCTTTCGTGCCAACCAATGTGATCTCAATCACGGATGGACAAATATTTTTGGAAACAGACTTGTTTAATGCGGGTATTCGCCCGGCAATTAATGCAGGCGTGTCCGTTTCTCGGGTTGGTGGTGCGGCACAAACTAAAGTTATTAAGAAATTAGGTGGCGGCATACGTTTGGCATTAGCGCAATATCGTGAATTGGCTGCATTTGCTCAGTTTGCGTCTGATTTGGACGAGGCGACCCGTAAGCAGCTTGAGCGTGGAAAAATGGCAACAGAGTTGATGAAGCAATCGCAGTATGCAACACTTAGTGTC
>JABFSV010000219.1 GCA_013140405.1 Methyloglobulus sp.
CATGAACCCAAGATGAAACCGAACAGGGCTATCAGTACCGATAAGATAACGCCGGTCTTGTTTGAGTTGATTTCAGCCAGTACCGGACTTAACAATCCTAGCAAAAGCCCTAAAAATAGTAAAATGATGCCCATGTAACTCGGAGTCAAGCCGATAAACAGGTTTTTAATCAACGGTGTGAAAATTAGTAATCCTGGCACACTGCCCAATAGCAAGATCATGAGAATGAATCGTGGATGGTTTTTGATGAAAGGCAATCTTGCTAAAATTAATGAAACCAACATGGCAAGCAAAGGCCAGTAGAACAAAAAATTTGTCCCATTGTTGTATGTGAATAGTGCCATTAGCAACCAACAAACTGCAATTCCGAGAAAGAGTTCCGTGTTTGTTACCCATCTTTTGATGACTAGGTAAGCACCACCGGATAATGCAATGTTTAAAAAAATAAATCCTAATAAATAACAGTAGCTATTGAATGTGTCGTCATAAGCGAACGTTTTGTAATCTGGATGAAACGAGCGTATGACATACCAAAGGTAGCAATCTACCTTATACAAAGCAAAAATTAAAACAGGATAAGTCAATGTTGTGGTTAATAAAGGTATTGGCCTGATTAACCTTGCTTTATAGTTGGCTACGCAGAGTGCTGCAAACAATGCCACCAACAATCCGCATAAGGCTATTGCCCAACTCATCGGGTAATGAATAACGCCTAATCCGGGAAAATCGAAATAAATATGATTTTCAGCGTTTATGTTATCCAAGGGTTGATTACCAAAATGTTTGACCAACGCCAGCATAATTTCGCCTTCATGCTGTAAAGTGCCTTGATCTAAAAACTCTGGACGGTCTAGTTGTGTGTGATAGCTCTTGTGGCCTGCAATCGCGGCGAAATTCATCCCAGGAATGCCCGCGCGTTTTAAAACGCTGAAATCGGTATCATTGGGTAAGCGTTTGTATACCTCATACATCAATGAATTGGTCATAACAAACGGCACAGCGGTGGCGAGTCCTTCGATAAGTTTGCCATTTCCCTCGCTGGTTTCAAACATCATGAATGCACCGCGATTGCCACGGTATTCAAAATTCAGCGCCATACCGATATTTTTTGCCCACGGATGTTGCTGCACAAAGGCTTCTGCACCGAGCAAGCCCATTTCTTCGCTATCGGTGAAAAGGCAAATTAAGTCATTTTGTAGTGTCTTGTGTGTTTTTAAGGCACTTAGCGTTTCCAGGATAGCCGCAACCGATGCACCGTCGTCGGCAGCGCCTGGACCGGTTTTTACCGAATCGTAATGGGCTGCAAGCAATAATGCCTTGCCGGGAGTGATTCCTTGTATTCTTGCCAATACATTATGGATTCTGCCGACCTGTTTTGTTTTCGGATTGACGACTAACGCTGATTGTATCTCCGGCTCAAGGCCTAATTCTTTAAGCTGGGTGAGCAAATATTTCCGAACATTTTCATTTTCAAGGCTGCCAGTCGGATGTGGATGCACTGCGATTTGCCGTACATGGGTCATGGCACGGGCTGAAGAAAATGTGGATTTGGGTGCGGAAAGCGAAGATTGGCTGGGTGGATAAGTGTGATAAATCCCTATGCCTATCAGGGCCAACACACTGATAAGCAGAATAACACTGCATACTGGATTAATATGTTTTAGTGGTTGATGTTCATTTAGCATCTTTACACCATAGCTATTGGGCATTTACTCACAGAGCATTTCCTGATGAGCATGTTAGGAATAATGCTTAAGCCCCCGATGATCTAGGCAATCGGTTGGTTTGGAGCAAACCTTAACTTTACCCTGAGTTCGACATACACCCCTAAGTTAGAGGCATTTTAGGCCAGGTATCCGAGTTAGTGCGAGTACATTGGCTTGATTGCCATTTAATTAACCCACACCCTTTAGAGTTTTTCGATTTCTTCAGCGGTCGCTTGAACAGTTTGCTGAATTTGTGCTTCGGTATGCTGGCAGGAAACAAAGAAACGCAGTCGCGCAGACTTTTCTGGTACCGCTGGATAGAGGATGGGCTGCACATTGATGCCGCGTTCGAACAATGCCGCAGATAAACGTGCCGCCCTGATTGAACTGCCGGTTATTGCAGGGATAACTGCCAAGCCTGTGCTGGTGCCGGTATCGATGCCGACCGCCCTGGCTTGTTCCAAGAAAAACTGCCCACGTTCTTGTAGTACGGTGACGCGTTCGGGTTCTTGTTGCATGTGCTTTAAGGCAGCCAATGACGCTGCGGCAAGTGGGGGAGACATGCCTACGCTATAGAGAAAACCTGGTGCGAGAAACTTCAGGTGTTCCACTAATGCCATTTCTCCGGCTATATATCCACCACAGCCCGCAAGGGTTTTGCTCAGCGTTCCCATCCAAATGTCTACGCTTCCGCCTTCGAGGTCGAAGTGTTCGCGGATACCTAGGCCAGTCTTGCCCATCACCCCGAACGAATGGGCTTCATCGACCATCAGGAAGGTTTTGTATTTATTTTTGATCTCTACAAATCGAGGTAAGTTGGGGTAGTCACCATCCATGCTATAAATGCCTTCTAGGACAATGAGTACCCGTTCAAAGTGATGGCGTTGTGCCGCGAGTAACTTATCCAGCGCAGCCCAATCATTGTGGGGGAAAGGCAGCCGTCTGGCACCTGAAAGAGTTATCCCTTGCAAGATGCTGTTATGAACCAGTTCGTCGTGCAGGATAAGGTCTTTCGAACCAAACAAATAGCCGATGGTAGTGACATTAGTGGCGTGTCCGCTAACTAATACAATAGCGTCGTCCACGCCATAGACCTTGGCGATAGCCTGCTCCAGCTCACGATGGAGAGGGCGCTCACCAGACACAAGACGGCTTGCAGAAACGGATGTGCCATAGCAGTCGATAGCTCTTTTAGCGGCTTCAGCAATATCGGGGTGACCAGAAAGCCCAAGATAATTGTAACTAGCGTAGTTGATGTATTCACGGCCTCCAATTTGTGTGGTCGCACCAGCAATGCCTTCGTGTAATTTGAAGAAAGGGTTGCCTATACCTAGCCTTGCCGCACCATCGTTAATGATGCGGATTTGCTGATAGCCTGGATGTAACTGAAAACGGTAATGTTGCTCTGGAATGTTGGTCGCACTGCTAGACGATTGGACAGGTATTTCTGTGTCATTTACTTGTTCGGTTTGTCTAAGCCTGCGTTCAAGAGCCTGTTGTATGAGCTTGTCTTTGATTTGGGCGGTAAGCCCAGGTAGTCCTTTTCGAGACATTCTAATGGATCATTCTATTGGTTGATGTGGAGTTTTTGGACTGAATTTCCTCTGTTAGGTTAGAGATAGCCTCGACAGAAGCCACAATGCCATGTTGGGAGGCTACTTGTGCTACGTGGGCAAGTGTCGTTTGTTCTTCAGATGAAGTTTCAATTGCATCATTTCCTCTCAGTTGTTGAATGATACGCTCTGCCAATTTCGTGATGGTGGGACTTTGGCTTAAAGCCATGACCGGCAACCGCGTACCAAAACGCGATTCGAGGGCAACAACAAGCTCAACTCCCATAAGGGAATCTAAACCCATGTCATAAATCGACCGCGTAGGGTCAATTTTGTCTGGGGAGACTCTAAGGATTTCGCCAACTTCGCTTTTGAGCATATCAATCAATGTTGTTAATAATTCAGCGTCCGAGAGTTCCGACAGCATGCTTTGGATATCGTCGAAACTGTCATTATCCTCATTATTGTCGCCAATATTCCGCGTTAGCTCACTGAATTTTGGTGTTAACGCACTCGGCAAGAAGCGGGAAAGTGCCTTCCAGTCAAGATCCATCACGCCAAGGCTCGAACAGTCCGCGACCAACATACTCTCAAGGGCATCCAGGGCTATAGCAGAGTTGATTGCCGATCCACCCATGCGGTTTTGCAAAGCGTCTTTGATTTTTTCGTTGCGTGCCAGAAATCCCACATCGTCAATTGCGCCCCAGCTCACACAAGTTGCAACTAAACCGCTAGAGCGGCGGTGCTTAGCCAAGGCTTCAAGGTAAGCATTGGCGGCTACATAGTTGCCTTGGCCAGGGTTGCCAAATAGGGTGGTGGCCGATGAGAAAAGGATAAATAAATCAAGCGGCATGTTGAGAGTCAATTCATGCAAGTTTTGCGCGCCTACTATTTTAGGCGCAAGTACGCTACGGATTTGGTCTGCATCCATATTGCGTATCAGTCCATCATTTATGACTGTGGCAGCATGTACGATACCTTTGAGGGGCGGCATTTCCTTGGCTATTTTGTTTAGCAGCAGTGCAATAGCGTTTTTATCAGTAACATCGCATGAAACCGCGAGAACAGCTACCCCCTGTTGTTCTAGTTGGTTGATGGCGGTTATGGCTTCTTCGGAGGCAGGCCCGCTACGGCTGATTAAAACGAGATGACGAGCGCCTTTGCTGGCGAGCCATTCCGCAGTTTTAAGGCCAAAACCGCCTAAACCGCCTGTCACCAAATAAGACGCATCTGAAGAAAGCACTAAAGGCTTTTGGGTAGTAATAGTTGGCTTATGGACATGGCTAATGCCATTCCGATAAGTTACGACTATTTTCCCGATCTGACGTGCTTGCTGCATATAACGGAAAGCATCAACAATATTCTCAGCTTCGAAGACATGATAGGGCAAAGGATGTAGTACGCCTTCGCTAAACAATGTCATCAGTTCCGAAAACAAGCTACGGGTGAGTTCAGGATGAACTTGCATCAGTTGGTCGGCATCAATGCCAAAGTAGCTGATATTGTTGCGGAAAGGGCGTAGCCCTAGTTTAGTGTTTTCGTAGAAATCGCGTTTGCCAAGCTCAAGAAAACGACCGAAAGGCTTAAGTACCTTGAAGTTACGGATCATGGCTTCCCCAGCAAGGGAATTAAGCACGACATCGACACCTTTTCCATCGGTTTGAGCCAGGATTTCATCAGCAAAAGCCAACGAGCGGGAGTCAAAAATACGATTGACACCCAATAGCCGCAAAAAGTCGCGCTTTTCATCAGACCCAGCCGTAACGTAGATTTCGGCACCAATCCATTTTGCCAGTTGGATAGCCGCTATGCCTACACCACCTGCCGCACCATGGATTAGCACTTTTTCGCCTGGTTGCAACCGTGCCAGATGGTGCAGGGCATAATAAACCGTGAAAAAAGTGCTGGGAATGGTTGCTGCCGCCTCAAAGGAGATTCCGGGCGGAATATGTGAGATTGCGCTGGCTTGGGTGATGACCTGGTTGGCAAAACTGGAAGAACCGAAACCTACGACTTGTTCCCCAGGTGCAAATCCCTTTACTTTATTGCCTGCGCTTTGCACAACACCAGAAAACTCAAGACCTAACGTTGGGCCAGCGAAACCATTTTCGATAGCTTCATCAGAAAGCAAGCCAAGGGCGTACATGACATCACGGAAATTCAGGCCGGTAGCATGGACTTTAACCACAACTTCATCATCTGTTGGGGAAGGATTTGGATGGGCCTCCCATCGTAGATTACGTAATTGACCGGAGATTTGGAAACCCAGGCATATCCTTGGGTTTTCGTCATGGTGTTCGTCGATCTGTGGTCTTGGTTCAAGGCGAAGGCGTGGTGCATATCGTGCGCCATGACGGGTAAGAATGATTTCTTGTTCGTCGTCAGGCACATCGAATTCTTTGTCCAAAGCGGTAGCGACAGTTTCAATCGTTAAAATATCTTCTAAATCGACCAAACGGACATTAAAGTTTGAAGCCTCATTGATCAATGTGCGGCCAAATCCCCATAGTGCAGCATCTATTGGGATTGCGGTTGGGTTCGGAGTGCCGACGGAAATGCGTTGAGGGAGCAGGTCAGTTGCAGCACCTGATGTGATTAGCCAGCAAGTTGTATTTGTCTCTGTCGTTTCACACGCTTGAATAATGTTAGCAGCAGTGGCGCATCGAGCTACCTGCTGGTTCAAGATGGTTTCTGCTTCGGTATTGGTTGGGTAAGGTGAGAGGCCTGCTATGTGCACAATGCCGTCGAGCAGCCCATAACTGGCGGTAGTGTCGAGCAACAAGGATTCAATATCGGCGGTATCGCCAGGGTAGGCCTGTACGACGAGATCCCCTCTTGCCTGCAATTTCATCGTTAAGCGATCAGATAACTGTGCAGAGTAACCGCTTTGGTCTGCGAACAAAATCCAACTGCGTGGCATGGCCTTACTTGATGGAATTGTCGATAAAGCCCTCTCAGCTTGTTGGGCAAGCAGCAAATAAGGGCCAGAGAGGGTGTCTGGGGATAGTTCAAAGGTGATGGCATCGGAAAAATCAAGTTGCTGCAATTGCAGTTGCCAGAACTGTGCAGTATGTTGATTTGATATCCACGCGCCACTTTCCGAAGCCGACCAATGCTCGAGTTGCCCACCAAAAACAAAGTCGATCCAGCGTGAAGGATGTTGTCCGATGACGATAAGTGAGCCGCCCTCCGTGAGGCTGGCACGAGCATACTCAAGTGCTGATAAGGCTTCGCTAAGAGTGCTGAAATCAAGTGTGACGATGGCAATCTGGCAATTGGGCGCTATATCAGGTTGCTGTATAGTGGCATCAATTAGGCAAGTATTTATGGCAGGAAAAGTTTCTTTGATCCGTACCGTTTCTTCAAGTGTCGTCGGTGATGTGCTGGCAAAAATATAATCACAGTTCACAAAATCCATGGATAGACAGATATCCATGATAAATGAAGGTGAACCTTTGCTAATTTCCGTAATGCTAAGACGACGGCCTTCGGGCAATTTGCTTAGCCCCTGAATAATCAAATCTCGAAGAACCCAGCCAATTTTCTGTTTACCCTTAGCGCCAAGTACCTGACGTGTCAGGGTTTCCATTGATGACTCTTGAGGGCAGAGTTGATCGAGAATTAAGCTCCCATCCAGGAGTGAATTAAGGTGCATCCCGATACGTCCTACGGAATGTATTATCTGAAAATAATCAGGGTAATCGGCAACCAGAATATTCCAAATATCTTGGGCTGAGGCTTGATCATCTTGGATTGGCAAAACTTTCCAGCCGTCATTGATCGGCATTAAGGCTTGATCATCCTGCGCTCTGGACAATAGATGCTCAAGGAACGGAATAATTTCAGGGTTAGCTGTCTTACAGTCCAGGATTTTTTGGGAACAAAGCGTTTCACCATCCGTTATCAGAAGTTGTAGTGCCTGACGAGTAAACTGGCTGCACAGGCTATCGAGCAAGGGATCCACTTCCTCCGAGTAGGAACGATAAGAACCTTTGAGTGCGGCACGTCTTGCCAGTTCGGTAATGGCTGAATGAACGTGTTCAAAGCGAATAATCGGCGTAGCGTTAAATGTTAAAACGTGAGGCTTTGGAATGCTGTGATAATTTAAAAAATGCAAATTATCAGCCGCATTTTTACTGAGCCGAACGCTGCGGAAGCGAACTTCATTGGCTATGGCTATAGGTATTCCATCGGTGTCAAAGACAGTAAATTCAGCAGTCAATGAGTGCGTGGTTCGACGCAGAAGTGTGGCGTGGGCAATTCCTGGTTTCGCATTGCTGGATTGAAAAGCGATTCGCCCTATCTTAATGGGGACAAAAGTAAAACCAACGTGGGCATCCAGCTCATTTTTCAACAATTGGATAATGAGCTGGAAGGTACAATCCAATAGGGCAGGGTGGAGATGGGTATGTTCCAGTTCATCTTCAATGCTTTCTGGTATCTTAAAAACAGCTAGTGCAGAATTATCTTCAACCCATCCATAATCAATACACTGGAACGCTGGGCCGTAAGAAAGTCCAGCAGCAATGGTAAGCGCTTCATGGCTAGTGCAACTGAAATCAGGAAGACGTGTAGGTAATACAGGCATTTCTTGCCGCAGCAAAATATCACGGGGTTCCCGCAAAACACGAGCCACTGCGTGCAAAGCCCAGGGTTCTGCGCTGACATATTCCCTGCCTTTGATAGTTAAACTGCCATCTCGAGGGTCGATGCTTAAGCGTATAAGTTTGCTGTGATCTTCAGTTAATAACAATGGGGAGACTATTTCAAGTTCCTCTATTTCGGCTAAGTCACCAGGATTCCAGGCTAACGTGGCTGCCACGACGAGTTCGAAAAAACCCGTACCAGGAAATACGGTTGCTCCCCCGACCACATGATCAGCCAATGAGGGGTTAAGTTTTGTGTCGAGCTGGTTTTCCCATGTAAGTTCATGTTGTTGGAGTGGATAACCCAATAGAGGGTGAATTTTACGTCGATCAAGCAAGCCTATGGATTCTGATGTCACAGGATGCCAATGGCGTTCGCGCTGCCAGGGATAGTTTGGCAATTTAACGAATTTCCCTTGAACCGGAAAGAAATGTTGCCAATTAACACGCGCTCCGGCGATAACTGCTTGGCTGTATGCGGCCCAAATTTTTTGAGAGCTATCGTCACCACGGGCAAGTGTAGGAATGACACGGCTTTCTATAGCCAAGTCTTTCACGCAATCATTTATATAGCTGCGTAAAACGGGATGTGGGCCGATTTCGACGAATATATTGATGCCGTCTTCTTGGCTATTCTTGATTGCTTGCTCAAACAATACAGGCTTACGGATGTTATGCCACCAGTATTTTGCGTTGAGTTCGGAGCCATTAAGCAACCCGCCTGTTACTGTGGAATAGTATGGGACTACCGTATCAACTGGATTTAACTTTGCCAACGTTTGCTTTAAGTTGACTTCGATTTCGTCCATAGCTGGGCTGTGAAATGCGTAGTCAAGTTCGAGTCGCCTATTGAAAATATTGTGCTGGTTTAGGTTTGACTCAAGCTGGGTGAGCGATTTTGAGCTGCCGGCAATTGTCACGCCTTTGGAACTATTGATTCCCGCAATGACAAGCGATGTCTCAAGATTCAGTTCTTCCAGTAGTTTTTGAATGGCCTCCTGACCTAAGCCCACTGCGGTCATATTGCCTTTGCCTTTGGTTGTTCCTTGCTGATGGCTACGGTGGAAGATAACTTTGACCGCATCTTCAAGCGTTAATGCGCCTGATGCCCATGCTGCGGCTACTTCACCAACACTATGCCCCGCCACGGCTAATGGCATGATACCCAGATTCCGTAACATGTTTGTGATTCCGACCTGAAGGGCAAACAGGGCAGGTTGTGCAATTTCAGTATGCTCGTAGCGGTTTTCGCCATTTTTGCCAGCCAATTCATCTTCAAGCGAGTAATCGGCATAGCGATTGAAAATGGCATCAATTTCCCGGATGGTATCCCTGAACACCGGTTCTTCTAATAGGCGCTTGCCCATGCCAGCCCATTGGGAGCCATTGCCCGAATAGATAAAGGCGGGGCCTGAAGGTTCATGCAATCCGATTCCAGCCTCTACCGGAGATTGCACAAGCTCATCAGATGTAAAATTGAGCAATGCCTTGGTAGTCGCTTTTGCTGTCGAACTGCATACGATTGCTCGGTGTTCATGCCATTCGCGTTGAAAAACGGAGCCATAGGCAATGTCGTAAAGCGGGGTTTCAGGGTGTTCTTTTAAAAAGTCAGAAAGCTCTTGAGCCGCTTGTTTCAGCGCGGTGTTGTCTTTTGCCGAGAGGATTATAGGCAGTATGGGTGTTTTGGAAAGTTTTGATGCCTTTGTTTTCGGCTGTTCATGACTTTCCAGGATGACATGGGCGTTAGCGCCACCGAAACCGAAGGAATTGACACCTACAATAAGTTTTCCGGTTTTTTTGAGTGGTTTGTTTTCGGTGACAACTTTAATGTTCCAGTCATCGAATTGGATATTAGGGTTGGGCGTTTTAATGCCAATAGTTGCGGGCACCAGCCGATGTTGGATACAGCTCAATGCTTTTACAAGTCCCGCTACGCCGGAGGCCGCTTCGAGATGTCCAAGATTGCTCTTTACGGAGCCAATAAGGAGCGGCTTGTTTTTGCTACGGCGCTTGCCGAGTGCATTACCGATGGCATGTGCTTCAATCGGGTCACCGACCGCAGTTCCGGTGCCGTGGGCTTCAATATAATCAATAGCAGACGGGTCAATACCAGCCTGGGCATACGTGTGTTCTAGCAGGGCGGCTTGCACTTTTGGGTTGGGCACTGTTATGCCGGATTTGCGGCCATCCGTGTTAATCGCAGAATTTGCAACCACAGCCACTATCGGGTTGCCGTCGGCTATCGCCTGATCGTAATCCTTAAGGAAAAATATGCCGCCGCCTTCGGATCGCACATAACCATCCCCGGATGCATCGAATACATTGCATCGTCCACGCCGCGACAGCATAGATGCTTTGGAGAAGGTAATGAATCCATAGGGATGTATATGCAGACTAACGCCACCCGCTAACGCCTGGCTGCTTTCGCCCGAAAGAATTGATTGGCAGGCTTGGTGGAATGCCACCATGGATGACGAGCAGGCGGTATCTAACGCCATACTGGGGCCACGCAAGTCAAGGACATAGGATATGCGGTTGGCTGCAATGCTTGATGTGTTGCCGGTGGCGACAGAAGACTCAACAGCAGTGAGATCGTCGGCTAACCGATAAGCATAGTCAGCACTGGCGATACCAATAAAGACACCACACTGGCTACCACGAATACTGGATGGCTTGATTCCCGAATTCTCCAATGCTTCCCAGCTCATTTCGAGCAGCAATCGTTGTTGCGGATCCATCAGGGCGGCTTCCCGTGGGGAAATGCCAAAAAAGCCCGCATCGAATTTTGTAATATCTCCGATAGAACCCGCCGCAAAGGTATAGCTTGTTCCTGGGTGGTTTTTATTTGGATGGAGAAAGCTGTTTTTCGCCCACCGTTGAGGATCGACTTCGGTCACTAAATCTCGACCATCTAGTAGATCTTGCCAATACTGGTTGGTATTCGTACCTGGGAATCTAAAGGAAAACCCAGTGATTGCAACTCGCCTTGTCATTGTTTTTGAATTCAATATTTTGTATTACATGTTTGGATACACCAAGATTTACCTGTCTCCCCAAAGGTATTGATTACCTTAGGTTTTATTTTAAGACATAATAGGCGCTATCCCTGAAGGCCGAGGCCGATGTTGGATATTTAACAAGATTTTCAACATTATACTATGCCCAGTCTCCAGCAATCCAATGGGTCTGAGGAAGTGATCTGTTTCCTGAAAGAAAATTAGCATTGAAACTGCTTGTTTCTGTTAAGTATAGAGCAATGATACTAATTATGGACAAACAAGTATTCATTACCACAAGGCCGCAGTGAATACTTGTAACGAGTGTTTTGAATATTAGCATTTGGGGCTAAGAAACTATTAATATACATTGGCAATTTGCAGAAAGCATTATACGCAGGGATTGTCACAGTCAGGTTACAGGGATGCAAGCGGTATTTGCAAATTAATTTTTCGTGAAGGAGTCTTTTTTGGAAATTAATCCAGTAGAAGTCGATGTTCTTTGTGTAGGACATGCCTCGTATGATCTCGTTTATTCTGTGCCACATCATCCTAAAGAAGATGAAAAAATGGTCGCCGATAGTTTTATAAGCTGTGGCGGTGGGCCTGCCGCGAATGCGGCGGTGATGGTTGCAAAATTGGGTTTGAAGTCAGCGTTTGTGGGCTATTTGGGGCATGATCTTTACGGGGAAATGCACTGTCAGGAGCTACGTGGCAACAAAGTTGTCATTGATAGGGTCGTTCGAGGGTCGTCACCCACGCCGCTCTCGATGGTATTGGTAAAGCCCGATGGCAAACATGCATTAATCAATTACAAAGGTGAAACCAAGCCCTTGCCTGAAAATGCGGTAAATTTTTCAGCGCTTAAAGCCAACGTTATCTTGTTCGACGGTCATGAACCACATATTTCCATACCGTTGGCAAAGGCAGCCAAAGCGCAGGGCATACCGACAGTGCTGGATGCAGGTTCCGTGCATGAGGGTACGTTAGCTTTGATGGATAAAGTTGATTATTTGGTTTGTTCGGAAAAGTTTGCCTTACAACTGGCAGGGGACGAAGAAACTGCCCTGGGTCGTATGGCAGAAATATCACCTAATGTACTGATTACACTGGGAGAAAGAGGGCTAATCTGGCAACAAGGCGCAAGGCGTGGTTCATTGCCTGCATTTTCTGTGACTGTTGTCGATACCACTGGGGCGGGGGATGCTTTTCATGGCGCTTTTGCGGGGGCAGTGGCGTTAGGTATGCCGTGGGATGAAGTGTTACGCTATGCCAGCGTGGCAGGTGCGCTTTGTTGTACGAAAGTGGGGGCTCGTCATGGCTTACCCACCTATCAAGAGCATTGGAATTTATTCAAGCAGAATTAAACACAGTAATATCAATGGGATCTGAAAATCAAGGGTTCAGATTATAAACCCAGTGTCCGAAATTCAGTGCAAGGGCGACACCGTTGCCAAATACTGTCGAAGTTTTCAGAAAGTTGCCGATTGCGGGAAGGCAAGGTTGGGCTCCAAACACCACGATAATAACCGCTTTGTTGACGGAACAAATAACCGTCACGGTCATTGACCAGATACGCAGATGGATATTGCAGGTCATCAGGCTCAACAGGCGACCGCAATAAAAATGCAGAGGGCAATCGTTGCACCAAATCAATCAACGGATGCGGTTGGCTGCGAACTGCCAGCGTATCTTGCAGAATAATCAATATGTTGCCGCCGTTGCTGCTAATGGCAAATTGTTTAAGCGCTTCCACAACTTCATCTTGCCCAAATAATACGCGTTCCAAGTCTGGAGTGTAGATGCAGATTTGCCGCCGCGCTTTGGTTATGAGCTGTAGTGTTGCGGCTAGCGTATCTTCCAGCGTCGTAAATTCGCTGATTTCTACTAACTCATCACGCAGTTTTGGGGCAGGGCGGTTGGATTTAATGATAGGTTCTAACTGTAACCTCATGGTTTGATGAGGGATATTGGCCTCCATGAATACAGCGCCTTCTTTAGCGAAACCGAATTTTTCATAAAACCCTAATACCTCAGTTTGTGCATTAAGCGTCAATTCAGTCCAACCCAGTTTACGTGCCTTATCCAGAACGGCTAACAATAATGCCTTACCTACTCCTTTTCCACGCCAGCTTGCCAAAACTGCCATGCGTCCTAGTTTATGGTCAGGTGTCAATCTGGCTGCACCAATGGCTTCATGCTGGTCATCACGGGCGATAAAGTGATAACAAACTGGATCGACGCTATCAGATTCAATTGCTTCCGGTATGTTTTGCTCGACAATAAATACGGCTTCCCGCACAGCGTGGAGGTCATCAAAATCGGCTTTATAATCGGCAGGTTCAACGCGGAAGTTGGAGATATTCATAGTGGAATCCAATAGTTGCAGGTTCTTTGATGTCAGCCTGATTGTTATAACTGTGATTGAAAATGGTAACTGCCATTAAGAATATAGCCTGTTTATTCCCGTTTTGTGAAGGCCTTAAAACCGAATGCCCAAAATTTATGGCGGATCCGTACCCGATTTAAAATCAACGGACAAACCCGGTTATCTGAATGGAGCTTGAGCCAATTGTCATGTTTACCACCTTATGGATTTAAATGTGCAAGGGATTACACGAGAAGACTGGCTTTCATTCCTCCGCTAAATCACTATAGGTTCAAAACACTAGGGCATTAACCTTAGTCGAAAACGGTGCTGTTTTATCCATATATGATCAATGTTGGATCGCTCAGGCGTATCAATAGTCTTGAGTAAAGTTACAACCTGCTAACCCTTTAAAACTTCATTTTGCAGCGTTAATTCAATCCAAAATCAGTCTTTTTTTATCGCTTGCATTAAGTAATTTAGATAGCAA
>JABFSV010000353.1 GCA_013140405.1 Methyloglobulus sp.
TTTGGTGGCAAGTGATATGGTTACACTAAACCTGACACACAATCTAAAATGACTTTATAGATTCGGCCTCGTGAAGCCTTAACTTCCGTTCGCCTTGAACCAGTCGAAAGGCTTTATGTGCTTCGACTCACTCAGTATTTATGCCCTGCGGGTACGAACGGTTCAAACATTAAAAGGCCGAAGCAATAACTTAGAGAGTGTCCGAAATGAATAAAGAAACCTGGGTATCCCCTCAACTGCTGTAGCAACTAAATGACTACTGATGTTCATACGCGGCATAACCGACCGAATGGGGTGTCCTGCGTGGTGGCCAATTCAAATGGCAGGTTACGGCGCGAGAAAGTATTGGAGTTAGTTTAAAGTCAAGAGGTAACCCGCGCCTACCTGCCATGTTTTTTCTTCACAACTTCGGGTTTGCCTTTAACAGGGTTGCTGTACATTTTAAGTCGGTCGGAATGCTGATGCATTATTGAATTTCGTTGCATAGACTCTATCTGGTACTGTTGATCTTGTAACTGTTGTATCTGTCGTCCTTGATCCTGCAAAAGTAGCTGTCGCCGATATTGATCTTGCGACTGTAGCTGTTGCTGAGTTTGTAAACTCTGCATCTGGACTTGTTGCCAAAAATTGTCTTGAAACCCACCTGGAGGGTAATTTAAGCGAGGCGCTGCATAAGCTGAAAGGCTTATAAAAAATAATAATAGTCTCAACATTATCGAACCTGGTTGTTGTTTAAAAAATATCACTTATGAAAATGATAAAGCGACAGGGTTTATGACAAAATACACCGTTAAAGCGGTATCATTTAGTACTGTATCGCGTCAGAAAGTTTCATTTGAAAGTAAAACACCGTTTCTTGTACACATGAGATTTAACAAACAAAAATTATTAATCATTTCGTGCTTATTGTTCTTGTTGGCAATATCAACCAACCTCTTCGCCCACGGTGTTGATGCCTCAACGAAAAATTTTTTAACTGCCAATCAAGGCGTGGCAATCGGCCCATTCCTTTATATCGGTGCTAAACACATGGTGACCGGATATGACCACCTGCTATTTTTGGTGGGTGTCATCTTTTTTTTATTTCGGATTCGTGACGTCCTGGTATATGTCAGTTTGTTCACCTTAGGACATAGCTTGACCTTATTGCTGGGTGTTTTGGAGGGATACACTGTCAACGCTTACCTTATTGATGCCATTATTGGCTTGTCTATTGTCTATAAGGCGTTTGATAATTTGGGTGGATTCCGGCAACTGCTGGGGTTTCAACCGAACAATAAATTTGCTGTGGCAATTTTTGGGTTGTTTCATGGTTTTGGTTTGGCAACCAAGTTACAGGATTTTGCCCTACCTAAAGCAAACTTATGGAAAAACCTGCTGGCTTTTAATGTCGGTGTGGAAGTGGGGCAGTTTGTCGCCCTATTTTTTATCCTGATCGCCCTCAGTTTTTGGCGCAAGTCGCCCAGTTTTTATACCTTCGCCACCGCCACCAATACCTTATTGATGACGGGTGGTTTGATCCTGTTCGGTTATCAGCTAACCGGCTATTTTGTATACAGTTAACGCCATGAACCCAGAAAATATTCCAGTACAATCAACAAAGATGCTCATTAACGCCAGCTTAGTGGCGGTGCTATTGGCTATCGCAATCCTATTTACCGCTGTGCTACCCGCAGAATATGGTATCGATATGACTGGATTGGGCAAGAAAATGGGCTTAACTGCTTTGTCTGACATCGCCCAAAAACGCACACCTTCAATCGCTGAAAACTGCTTGAAATCGGTGCAGCCACTGGCTGACAATAAGGTTAAACCCAGTGTTGGCAATCCCAACAGCGACCTCCAACCACTTGATGACAGTAATGCAACCCAATGGAAGGAGACTGTCAAGATTGTTATTCCACCCAACAAAGGTCTGGAATATAAATTTGCCATGCAAAAAGGCGCAGTGCTGAAATATTCTTGGTCAACAGACGGTGCATCAATTTATTTCGATTTCCACGGCGAACCCAAAGGCGCAAAAAACGGCTATTTCAAAAGCTATTTGGACATTATGGGCAACGAATCCAAAGGTATATTGACTGCTCCTTTTGAAGGCATCCACGGCTGGTACTGGGAAAATGAAACCAGTCAGCCAATCACTATTCAGCTGAGTTCAAATGGCGAATATGAGGCATTGGGCGTAATGAAATGATGAAAAACACAGGCAATAACCACCATTAGCCTACAGCACCTGTAAACAAGGCATTACTTACGGGATTTTTTGTCCAATTCTTTAAGATGCCGTAATTTCTCACTTATTTTGATCTCTAACCCACGGTTAACAGGTTCGTAATAGCGGCTTCCGATTAATTCATCGGGAAAATAATTCTCCCCAGCTGCGTAGGCTTCCGGCTCATGATGGGCATAACGGTATTCTTTGCCATAATCCAACGATTTCATGAGCTTTGTGGGTGCATTTCTCAAGTGTACGGGTACGGGCAAACTGCCATGCTGTTTTGCATCGCGCATCGCCGCATTGTAAGCCATGTATACCGCATTACTTTTGGGCGCACAGGCTAAATAAACGACGGCTTGGGCCAAACTCAACTCACCTTCCGGGCTACCCAACCGCTCTTGCGCTTCCCAGGCATTGATGGCAATCTGCAAGGCTCTAGGATCGGCATTACCTATGTCTTCCGATGCCATACGGACGATTCTTCTGGCCAAATAGGATAAGTCACAACCACCATCCATCATGCGGCACAGCCAATACAGGGACGCATCTGGAGAGCTGCCACGCACCGACTTATGCAACGCGGAAATCTGGTTATAAAATTCCTCGCCCTGATTATCAAAACGCCGGACTCCACCGGAAAGCACTTCGGTTGCAAAAGCCTCGGTTATCTCATTTTCGTCATGCGCTAAAGCCAGTTCAGCAGCAATTTCCAGAAGATTCAACAATCGTCTGGCATCGCCATCGGCAGCCTGTGCAAATTGCTGTTTGATGGATTCTGCAATCACTATGTCCAACGCACCCAATCCTCTGGCCTTATCATTTAGGGCTTGTTCCAAAACAGCCAGCAAATCGTCGGTTGTCAGTGCATTCAGCACGTACACGCGGGCGCGTGACAATAAGGCATTGTTTAGCGCAAACGAAGGATTTTCTGTGGTTGCGCCGACAAAGTAAAACGTACCGTCTTCCACATGCGGCAGGAAAGCGTCTTGTTGGGATTTGTTAAAGCGATGCACTTCATCCACAAACAATACGGTTGGCTTGTGCCGTTCTTTCTGGGTTTGTTTGGCATGTACGACCGCATCCCTGATGTCTTTAACGCCTGCAAGCACGGCAGAAATAGGGATAAATTCCGCGTCGGAATGCTGTGCTATGAGACGAGCCAGGGTGGTTTTGCCAGACCCTGGCGGCCCCCAAAAAATCATGGAATGCAGATGTCCTGATTTAATGGCTTCATACAGGGGCTTGCCTGGTTTTAAGACATGCTGTTGACCGATGTATTCGTCCAACTGCCTCGGTCGCATCCTGTCAGCCAAGGGTTTTGTCAAATCATCCATCATTGTATCTTAAACCCGACCATAGTCAGCTACTATGGTTACGAAACAGAAAGAGCTTGGATCCATCTTTAAGGATTGACCTTGTCTCGTAGATTAAGCCTTCTGTTTCACTCTGGTGCCAACT
>JABFSV010000421.1 GCA_013140405.1 Methyloglobulus sp.
GTTGTATAGCAGAAAAAACCTCCTTGAAGTCAATATTGCCTGTACCTGGTTGACCACGGCCTGGACAATCCGCAAATTGGATATGGCCGACTTTGTCTATGTGTTGTGCGATAAATTCGACCACGTTTTCCCCCATCCGATGTAGGTGGTAAATATCAACCTGCATATAAATATTAGGGTGCTGGAGCTGGTCAAGAATAGCCAGCATCTGTTTGCCGTTATGTACGATAAAACCTGACATGTCGTAGATATTGATGGCTTCGAATACCGCCTTAATCCCCAAAGGATTTAAAGTCTCGGCTGCCAACAGCAGGTTTTCCTTAAAGGTTGCCTCATAATCCTTGATTCGCTTCTTGTCAAAACATCGCCCTGGAAGGATATTTATTGCCTCAGGTTTTAAGTAATGTGCGTATGCCACAGCTTGTGCCAATGCTTCCTCAAATTGCGCCTGTTTTTCCGGTACACAGGCAAGGCCTTCGCCACCTTGCATAAGATCGTCCGCAGCAATATTGAAAAGCACTAATTTCAACTCCTGTTCTGCCACAATGGAAGCCAGGATTTCAGGATGGACACTATAAGGAAATTGGATCTCCACCGACAGGAAACCGCTTTGCTTAGCAGCCCTAAAACGTTTAACTAATTCGTATTCAGTGAATAACAGGCTTACGTTAGCGCTGAATTTAAGCATGAGTTTTGGAATATAATTTTATCAAGGTAGCTGGATCTTGTTCCAGATAACCGCTGCTTCCGTGCAGTTGCAACAATTGCGCCGCCAAACCAGACATCGGAATGGCATTGCCCTGTTGCTTGGAAATATCAACCGCCATATTGAGATCTTTCAATAAGGTTTTGACGCGCCATTTGACAGGTTCAAAAGTCCCTGCCGCCATTTCTGCCCCGACTATCTGTAACGGTTTGGAATCAGCAAAACCACCTGCCAACGCGGCTGGTATTTTCGCGGCATCAACCCCAGACTTTTCTGCCAACGCCATCATTTCAGCAATCACCAGGACGTTGCAGCTCACTATCATCTGATTGCATATCTTGGTAACTTGACCGCTGCCGACCTCGCCCATGTGGGTTAGTTGCCGATACAGCGGCATCAAAACCTGCCGCGCTATCTCAATATCGTGATCGCTTCCGCCAGCCATAATAGCCAGATTGCCTTGTTCAGCACCTGCCACACCGCCGGATACTGGGGCATCGACCCAACCCATACCGCATTGCCGTTGCAAGTACGCGGCTAATTGCCTCGTGGTTTCTGGGTGTATGCTTGATAGGTCAATCACCAGCTTACCGGATGAACCATAGTTGGCAATACCGTTGTTTACAACCACCTCAACAGCTTCCGTATCAGCAAGGCACAAAATAATCACATCGACCGCTTTGACCAATTCAGCAACAGATGCACACGCAATCGCGCCAGCTTCTGTCACCGATTGCAGTTTTTCTGGGCTGCGGTTCCACACATACATCTTGAAACCAGCATTGAGTAGCCGCAAAGTCATGGGTTTGCCCATTAGGCCGATACCGATAAAACCGAGGACAGGTTTATTTGAAATCATTGTTATTTTATTAAGTTGTAATATGGGATTTGTATTAATGGTAGCAACCGTTATATTTTTATGAACCTGTCCGTAGGCAGTGCGGAAAATTTGGCTACTATTATTGTGTTACCATTCCCGAAAAACAAGAACACAGCCAATCTGAGCAGAAAACACTGAATGAATATCCTCCCCCAGCTTTTTAACCTTATGAAGAGACGCGTTTCTACAAAATTTATCGACTTGAAGCATTTGGTTCACGCAGCAATTTTTTTTCTACTTGCTTGTTGCGGTAACGTCAGTTTGGCAGACAACCATACCCTAACTGACATTGAGCATATTATCGTCATCTATGCCGAGAACCGTAGCTTTGATAATCTTTATGGCTTGTTTCCGGGCGCAAATGGTGTCAAGCAAGCAACGCCCGAACAATATACCCAGATTGACCATGACGGCAAACCTTTCAAAGAATTGCCTCCCATCTGGGCAAATGAACTAGCAAAGCCGCCTCTTTTTGAACATCTACCTAATAAACCCTTTCAAATTGACCGTCCATCGTTGAATTTACCGTTGTCAGCCAGGACACGGGATCTCGTACACCGCTACTACCAAAATATTGAGCAAATCAACGGTGGTAAAAATAACAAATTCGCTGCTATTTCTGATGCAGGCGGCTTAGTTATGGGCTATTACGACGGCTCAAAATTGCCACTGTGGAAATGGGCGCAAGAATATACACTCGCTGATAATTTTTTTATGGGTGCATTTGGCGGCTCATTCCTGAACCATCAATGGCTGGTGTGCGCTTGTACGCCGTATTATCCGACAGCGCCCAGCGAAGAACGTATTCCGCTGGACGAAAAAGGCCAGTTGGAACGTAAGCCTGATTCACCACCATCCGCCATGTATGGCGCACCCAAGTTTGTTGGCAAGGAGTTGCCTGTTACACCGGATGGTTATGTAGTCTTTATTAAGCAACCGCCTTATCAGCCATCGGTTATTCCGCCAGCCGAAGACGGCGACCCACGCTTTGCCGACCCTGACAAGCAACCATTGCCCCCACAAACCACAAAAACAATCGGCGATACACTATCCGCCAAAAATATCTCATGGGCATGGTATGCCGGTGGATGGAATCAAGCGTTGGCAGATGGTACGCAAACCTCAACTGCCAAGCGGACAGTAATTTCCACGAACACACCTGGAACAGTCAATTTTCAGCCTCATCACCAGCCTTTCAACTATTTTGCTAGGTTTGCGCCAGGCACAAAAGATCGTGAAACTCACTTGCAGGATGGTGAAAATTTTCTACAAGCCATAGAAAAAGACACACTCCCGCAGGTCGTTTTTTACAAACCTAGCGGTGATTTTAATGAGCATCCAGGATATACCGATGTGTTATCCGGTGACCAGCACATTGATATGATTCTTAACAAAATCAAACAAAGCCCGATTTGGGCAAAAACCGCCGTGATTGTCACTTACGACGAAAACGGCGGATTCTGGGATCATGTCGCACCGCCCAAGGGCGACCGCTGGGGGCCTGGTACGCGCATTCCTGCCATCATAGTTTCGCCCTTTGCCAAACGACATTTTATTGACCACTCGTCTTACGATACGACTTCGATTATCAAATTTATAACCACACGCTTTGGCTTAGAACCATTACCTGGAGTACGTGCTAATGCTGGGGATTTATTAAATGCGTTTGATCTCCAATTGGAAGACAACACATTGCAAGCGAACTCAAATGTGACTAAGACAGTTAATACAACATCCATCACTAAAAACGAAAAAGTTAAAAAACCGCAAATAAAATCAAGGCATTAAAATCATTAACTCTCTCTTTTTATGGGACTTTATGTTTAAAACACTCACCAACGTTACCGTATTTAATAGATAAATTTAGGATGCCAAAGCCAACAATACATGTAACATTAATCAGCTTATTCGCTTTACTTTGGACTGTCCACGTTTATGCAAGCAGCCCCAAAGTTGCCATCGCTTCTGCCCATCCCTTAGCAACTGAAGCAGGGTTTGAAATCATAGCTAAAGGCGGCAATGTATTTGATGCGGCGGTTGCAGTGAGTGCGACGTTGGCGGTAGTTGAACCTGCGGGTTCAGGG
>JABFSV010000225.1 GCA_013140405.1 Methyloglobulus sp.
GCAAGTACGTCATGCACTGCCACAATCTAGTCCATGAAGACCACGCGATGATGATGCGCTGGGATATTATTGATTAATATCATAATTAATGGCACATACAGGAGAATTTGACATGAACTCACGAAGACAATTATTAATGGGCATGGGCGCTGCTGCAACTCTCGGCCTACTAGCATGGCCAAAGCTCAACTTGCAACCCAAACTTCCTTATCTGGAAAAATTTGGTAGTGGCCGGCTCCCCAACACCGCGCTGTATACCCACGAAGGCAAGAGCGTTAAGTTTTATGATGATTTGGTTCGCAATAAAGTCGTGGCCATCAATATGATGTACACCGACTGCAAAAGGATTTGTCCTGGAATGACAGCAAATTTACGACAAGTGCAAAAATTGTTTGGCGACCGGTTGGGACGCGACGTTTTTATGTATTCAATCTCGTTACAACCTGAACTTGATACACCGGAACGTTTGCAAGAGTATGTCAATAAGTATCACATAGGGCCAGGATGGCTGTTTTTGACAGGCGTTGCCAAAGATATTGATCAACTGCGTTTTCGTTTAGGTTTCTATGATCGAGATCCGGTCGTTGATGGCAACAAATCGTCCCATACTGGTATTGTGCGCATCGGAAATGACAAATATGATAGATGGACAATGTCACCGGCACTTGCTCAACCGGAGCAAATACTTGCCACCATTAACCATGTTGACCCGTTCGTGGTGAATACTGCTGTTAGAAACGGATAACCCATATTTTACCCCTTGTTGGGTATAAAACGAGGGAAGCGGGATAGCAAAGCGATAAGATGGGCTTATAGGATATGACGAACGAGGAGGCATCTCCGCGTACCTCGGCAGCATCCTATACAAAAACATCTCACCGCTTTGATGCCTTTGCGGACGGTTTAATCGGCTTACTTCCTCGTTTGCGTTCGCCATAAATTAACAATCTCTTCCACATCCAGGTCAGTCGGCCCTTCCCGCCAACTGGTGAAATAATCGACATCATTGCTCTTCGGCTCTGGATTGGGACGGTAGATTTGTACGCGGGTGGGTAGCGGCGCGGCTTCGCCCAAAACCAATGCCTCACCTCGTCCCAGTGAGGTCAAAATATCTGTCAGGTCGCCTTCCGCTTCTGGAACTAAACCCTTAATGTAAGCCTGATCTTCAGGGTTAGTGGTACGTAAACAGATAAACGAACTGCATTGTGCCAGCATAGTTTCGGACAATTCGGTAGGCCGCTGGCTGACTACACCAATCGACACGCCGTATTTCCTGCCTTCTTTGGCGATGCGTTCCATCATCTTTTTTGTGCCTTCAAACTGCCCACCTTTTTCCCTTGGAATATAGGCATGGGCCTCTTCGCAAATCAAGGTAATGGGAAAATCACGCCGCCTTGGATTCCAATAATTGAATTCGTAAGCTAACCGACCAACCTGCGCCGATACCGCTGGCCTTACATCAGTCGGCACTGAACTTAAATCAATCACTGTAATATTGGCTTTTTTCGCACCAAGACCCACAAATTGCCGTAACAAATCCGCCATACTGGCTGAATTATTGCGGATTTTAGGTTTGAGCAAGAAATCGTAACGGACATCATTGAACCGACTTTGCATTCGGATCAGAAACTCGTCGAACTGCCCGAACAAAGCGCCTTGCACTTTGCCGAAATCTTTCCTTTCCTCGTTGGCATTCTTAAATTGCATGTACATTTCCGCCAAGGAAAAATAAATCGGCGTGTCGATGGAAACAGTACCCATACCGATTTGCTTGGCCTCCTTACGCTTGAGCTGTTGCAATATCTCCCGCATAAAAGACATTTGCAAAGTCGCACCTTTGTCATCCCGGTCGATGAACAAATCCACCAGCTCGGCATACGTCATCATCCAGTATGGCATTTCCATTTCCATTGCATCGACGTATTGCACGATTTCATCCGGAAATGCTGAATGCACAGTGCCATCGTTATCCTTCCAGCAATACTCGCCATGCAAATCCAACATGATGATGTGGGTTTTCGGCATGGCTTTAATGGTGTTTTGGATGAGGCTGGTCACCGCCCAGGATTTACCTGAGCCAGATTGCCCAATAATGGCAAAATGACGACCAAAAAGCGCCCTGGGATCAAGGCTTAGGTGATAATCCTTATGGGAGGACAACTGGCCGATAAAGAATTGATAGTCGCGGAATTTTGAAAAAATCGCATTGATTTCATGGAGGCCAACTGCATAAACTTCAGCGCCCGGTGTTGGATAATGGCGAACCCCGCGAATAAAAGTCCCATTATCTTGTATTTCACCGACCGGAATCAGCGAAATAAAACGATCCGTCATACGCCTGTCCGAGGTATCGAAACGGTCTTTTCCCCAAGTTTTGAATACCAACGCCAACACATTGATACTCTTTTGTCTGACAACGGTATAAGACCCTATCTGGCCCGCGAGCATTTCTTCACCATCTATGGTGATGATGGGGAAATTGCCCGAATGCTCCTTAGCGACCCGCGCTTCCATGCCATTGCCACGGACTTCAGTTAAATAACCGATAAGCGTATTGGATTGTTGTGCTGTCATGTCCTGACCTTTTCAAGATAAAGTGGGTTAAGCTTAGACCAGTTTTATGAGGAGTTGAAACCTTATCTGAATACACCATTGCGTGAGACGGCATTCAGCCAAAAATCACTCACTCAAAAACATCGCATCGCCATAACTGAAAAATCGGTAAGACTGGTTTATTGCATGTTGATAAGCATCCATCATAGGCTGATAGCCCACAAAAGCGGCGACCAGCATCAGCAAAGTGGATTCCGGCAGATGGAAATTAGTCAGCATGGCATCCACGGATTTGAACTGATAGCCCGGCGTAATAAACAAATCGGTATCGCCAAACCCAGGTTCAAGTCGCCCCGCTTGGGAAGCCGACTCCAACGCCCTGACTGCCGTCGTGCCAATGGCAATAACCCGTCCACCTCTGGCTCTGGTTTCCTGAACAGCCGCAACCGTTTCTGGCAACACGGAATAACATTCTTTGTGCATGATATGTTGCGACAAATCCTCCACCCTAACGGGCTGAAAAGTGCCGCTACCGACATGCAACGTTACATAAGCGGTTGCCACGCCTTTGGCCTTGATTTTCTCCATCATCGCCAAGTCAAAATGCAAGCTGGCAGTTGGTGCAGCAACTGCGCCAGCGTGCTTGGCAAAAACACTCTGGTAGCGGCTGACATCGGCTTCATCATCTACACGATTAATATAAGGCGGTAAAGGAATATGGCCAATCTGCTCTAATATATGTGGCAAATGGGCATTACTTTTAAATTCCAGCCGAAACATATCATCTGCCCTACCCTGCACTGTGCAGCAATAGCCTTTATCCAGCCTGATTAAAGCGCCTTCTTTGGGGGTCTTACTCGCCCTAACAAGCGCAATGGCATGATTGTCATCCAGAATTCGTTCAATAAGGATTTCGACTTTCCCCCCAGTCGCTTTAGTACCGAACAAGCGGGCAGGAATAACCTTGGTGTCGTTAAAAACCAGCAGATCACGTTCGTCGATTAAATCAATAAAATCGGCAAACTGTTTGTCGGCACTCTGCCCCGTCTGTTTATTCACGCATAACAGGCGGCTGGCATGGCGTTCCGGCAACGGTTTTTGGGCGATTAACTCTTCGGGCAGTTGATAGGTAAAATCACTTTTCTTCATGGTGGGCGATGTTATCAGGTTAATCTGACAAATACACCTAAAATGGACTGGCAATTTAAATCAAGTATACCTATAATACGCGTTCTTTGCCGGGATGGCGGAACTGGTAGACGCGCCGGATTCAAAATCCGGTGATGGTGACATCGTGCCGGTTCGATTCCGGCTCTCGGTACCAATTTAGGATACAGAGAATGGCAAAGACAAGCTAAACCCGCAAGCTGAAAGGCTTAGCGGGTTTTTTATTGTCCGTAAACTGTCATGTTCGAGGAAGCAGGGGCTTTAAAAAGTCAAAACAACTACTTTATGAAACGGACATTATCTTGACCCTAACAAGAGACGAAGATTACAGCCGATTTTTTAATCGCCACCAAGGTAATCGACTTTTACCTTTGCCAGTCCCCCTAACCCTATTTTTCTGGCGGCACCATGTGACAAGTCGATTATCCTGTTATGTTTGAAAGGCCCCCTATCGTTCACCGTTAGAACAACCGACCGTCCATTGCGTAAATTAGTCACCCGTACCTTACTTGGCAACGGCAAGGTTTTATGGGCAGCAGAAACGCCATTCGGCGAAAAACGTGTACCCATCGCTGTTTTTGACCCTGATTCCGAACCATACCAGGATGCCATGCCAACTTCACTGTAACCAGCGGCAGAAGCCATGGGATAATACATTTTGCCTTTGACCCGATAAGGCCGATTGTACGCACGCTTATGGCGGTAATCATGATGCCGTGAACCACGATACTCTTTTGCTGCCGGAACGCTTAACTGTGGCGGATCAGAAGCACAGCCGCTTAGTAGGCTAATTGCCAACAATGCCGCACCAAGAAGGCCGAATTGTGGATGACTTCTGAAGGAATAAAAATATTGAGCCATATATTGAATTTACATCACACAAATATCGTCATTGTCGAATTCTAGTGCCATTTTCGGCGGCAGATATTGCACCGTCAAGGCATGATTTTTAATGGCATCCAGCTTATTATCCACATCTACACAGGCACTATAACGGCGCGGACAATACTCCTATAACATTAAATGCTTATTAAGGCATATTTCAACCTTACTTGCACACGCAATAACAGTAAGTGGCCTCGACGAACGCAGTGGAATCGAGGATAAACGAAGCCTACGCTCGTTCCCAATCTCCAGATTGGGAACACTATTTTTGGAAGCTCTTGCTTCCTTTATTAATACTTGAAGCTAGAGCTTACAAGCTGTGGATTCCCAAGCTGGAGCTTGGGAAAAAGCAATAATTGACTCTCCTGAATTTGGATGTAATATGGATACCTATAGCATCATTTTTTAGGCAAAGCTAATGAAATCATTGATATTTATTGCAATAGTTAGTGTTTTTGCTCCATTTGTTCGCGCCGCCCCTATCCTGAACACAATTGACGAAAGTCCGAACGTCTATATCGAGATGGGTAAAAGCCATGCCCTAGTCGTCAATAAAGGCATTCCAGTTATAGCTTATAACGTAATTGATCGTACTGGCGACAATATCCTTACCCATCAGTTCAAACTGGCCTATTGTTTCTCGGACTGCGATACCAATCCCCAATTCGCAAACCATTCAATTGTTAGTGCCGCTTCCTCGCTTGGCGGAATGGTGAAATTGGCGGTAAATGGCAATAATATTCCGTTGATTGCTTACTACGAAGGTTTAAATAACGGATTCATAACCTTAGCTAGTTGTACAAAAAATTGCTTTACGCCCTCCCCAACTTACCGAATAGCAAAAACGGATTTATCCTTGCCTGTCAGGCCCGGTTTTGATTTTAAATTAGACAAAGGTCGCCCAGTATTTGCGTTCGGAAACAACAACATTACAATCGCCTATTGCACACAAGGTTGCTATTCGGCAAATCCGGTATTTTTTAAACGGGTGATTCCATTAAATATTGGCAATATCAGCAAAATCGTGCTGAAGTTGGTGAACGGCAATCCGGTCATCGGTTACGAAAGAACGTTAGATTTCGGGTATACCAAAATTGGGTATGTGGGATTAATTTATTGTAGCGCTGCTTGTTATTCCAATGTCGGCCAATACAGCGGATATACTTTGGCACACGGATCAATTAACACCAAAACTTCTTTTGATTTTGCCATAGACAGTCAAGGCCGTCCCGTGTTGGCTTACGCATTTGATGATGGCATGAAAATCGCGAAATGCATTGAGAATTGCTACTCGGCGAACCCAGTATTTCAACATGTGCTTGTGGATAAAAACGGTTCATTCCCTGCGCTTGCCCTAAGAAATGGAGTTCTGCCCTATATCAGTTACAACAACGCACTCATCAATACACAAAACTTAAGAATTGCTTTTTGTGTTAGCGATTGTGATCTGCCCACAGCAATATATGGAAAAAGAAACCTAGATCTCGAATATAAATCAGGATTGCCGTCTGACATAGAATTTAGCGCAGGGAATCCTGTCGTATCTTATTATCAGGCTTGGAGTAACGATTTAAGACTGGCTAAATGCGATAAACCAGGATGTGGTTAGCATACATAGCCTTGGGCAAAACCGAGTACGCTCGTTCCCAAGCTTGAGCTTGGGAACGAGCAATCCTAGGTTGAAAATTAGGATGCCAATCATGCAGCCCTGTATATCACATTGCCGCCGTGAGCAGTTATGTGACATTTGGGGTATAAAAATGTCAGGTAACGCACAGGCACAACCTGACCCTACTAGGCTATTTCCACTACCCGCCCTTGTCCCTGCACAGACAAGGTAATTACCACATCTGGTTCCGGCAAAAATCCTTTGCCCTTATCAGGCCATTCGATAAAGCAAATACTGTCTTGGTTGAAATAGTCGTTGATTCCTATCCATTCCAACTCTTCTGGATCATTAAGCCTGTATAAATCAAAATGAAACAGTTTTTGTCCGGCTACGGTGTATTCTTCCACCAAGTTATAGGTGGGGCTTTTGACAATGCCTGTGTAGCCTGCTGCACGCAAATAACCTCTTACCAAGGTGGTTTTACCTGCACCTAACTCGCCTTGTAAAAAAACCACACTTTTGGGTGCCAACGATTGAAAAAGTTCAGCCCCAAAATGCTCGGTTTCTTCAGTATTTTGTAAAATTTTTATCATCAATTGACCAACTGCCTGAGATAGTGCATCAAGTCACTTGCCAACAAGCCCCGCTCACCTGATTGTTCGGCAGCAAGGTCAGCCGCCATGCCGTGCAGATAAACACCTTGTTGCGCCGCATCTTTTAGCGAATAGCCCTGCGCCATCAACCCAGCTATTACGCCAGCAAGAACATCCCCCATGCCGCCTGATGCCATACCTGGGTTTCCGGTTGTGGAAACCGCTAATTCATCATGCGAGGCAATTAGCGTTCCTGCTCCTTTGAGGACGACAATGCCGTTATATTTTGCTTGAATTGCAGCGACGGCGGCGTAGCGGTCTTGTTGCAGATCAGCGGTGGCACAGTGCATTAACCTCGCCGCCTCACCGGGATGCGGCGTTAATACCCAGTTGGCGTGTTTTTCAGGGACATGGGACAAAAAATTCAGGCCATCCGCATCAACAACCAACATTTTGGCTGATTTAATCGCCGCAATGAACAATTCTGCCGCCCATTTGCTTTGCCCTAAGCCTGGCCCGACAACAATCGCTTTGGCCTTATCCAACAAATGTGATAGTTGCTCGGCATTATCCACACCGTGGCACATCAATTCCGGCCTGCCTATATTCAATAAAGCCGCGTGTTCAGGATGGGTAGCAATGCTGACCAAGCCAGCGCCGACTCGTAACGCCGCCTCGCCCGCCATTCTCGCCGCACCTGAATAGCCGCGATCCCCGCCAATGATCAACACATGCCCGTGATCACCTTTATGGGCGCAACGGGCGCGGGGCGGGATAGTTTTTTTGATGACACGGGAGGTGGTCGTTGCCACGCGATTGAACACATCCTTGGGCACAGACAAGGACGAGTAAAGGATTTCTCCGCAATAGTCAGCCGCCGCACCGGTGTATAAGCCTTTTTTCAAGCCAATAAAAGTGACGGTAGACAGTGCTTTCACCGCACAGCCCATGACACTGCCAGTATCTGAATTTAACCCCGACGGCACATCAACAGCGATAACACGAGACTGGCTTTTGTTAATAACTTGAATGGCTTCCGCATAAAGGCCAATAACTGGCTTGCTCAACCCTGTGCCTAACATAGCGTCAATGATGACATCCGCCTTGATAACGTGGTCAGCTTGAAATAACGTAACTGTGCCGTTGGCTTTAATGTAGTCTTGGTAAGCAATCCGCGCATTGTCCTTCAAATTTTCAGGGTCAGAAAGCGCATAAACAGTCACTTTCAAGCCTACACCCAACGCTAGTCCGGCTATAATGTAACCATCACCGGCATTGTTGCCTGAGCCGCAAAATACACAAATGGTTTTAGTATTGGGCCACTTGATCCGCAAATGCCTGAACACCGCATTTCCGGCGCGGCTCATCAATTCAATCCCAGGAATACCGTATTCTTTTATTATGATACGGTCTAATTCCCTGACTTGGGCGGCGGTGTATAGTTTTGTTGGTAATTTCTGCATAATATCTAAGCGCTTAATTCTTCAATTTCTCTGCAATCTATAAATGGCCGTCAACAATCCTGAAAACTTGGCAAACCTTGCCGCACAAATCAAGCAATGGGGGCAAGACCTGGGCTTTCAGCAAGTTGGCATTACGGACACTGATTTATCCCAAGCCGAAACCCACCTGGGCAACTGGCTAGCCAACGATTTCCACGGCACGATGGATTATATGCAACGGCACGGACATAAGCGTAGCAGACCAGCCCTATTACATCCAGGAACGAGACGGGTTATTTCAGTGCGGATGGATTATTTGCCTGAATCTGGTAACGAAATGAATAAGGTACTGGAAAAACCGCTGTCTGCGTACATATCCCGATATGCACTAGGCCGCGATTACCACAAGCTGATGCGGAATCGTTTACAGAAATTAGCTGACCTAATCCATGCCGAAATAGGCGATTTTGGCTACCGTGCGTTTGTGGATAGCGCACCCGTTTTAGAAAAAGCCTTGGCAGAAAAAGCGGGGTTGGGCTGGATCGGTAAACACTCCAACTTGATTAACCGTAAAGCCGGATCGTGGTTTTTTCTCGGCGAAATTTATACTGACCTGCCCTTACCCATTGATGACCCCGCCACGGCACATTGTGGTGCTTGCCGCGCTTGCCTGGATATTTGCCCAACTCAAGCCATCGTAGCGCCTTATCAGGTTGATGCGCGTCGGTGCGTGTCATATTTGACGATTGAACTGCACGGCCCAATTCCCGAACCCTTAAGGCCGTTGATAGGTAACCGGATTTATGGCTGTGATGATTGCCAGCTTATTTGCCCCTGGAACCGTTTTGCCAAACTGACCGACGAAAAAGACTTTAAGCCACGACATCGACTGAACAGCCAAGAATTGCTGGAAGTATTTGCCTGGACTGAGCAAGAATTTTTGACCAAAACCGAAGGCTCGGCAATCCGCCGAATTGGACATGAACGATGGCTGAGGAATATTGCCGTGGCATTGGGCAATGCGCCAAAATTCGAAGCCATTATCGAGGCACTAAAGACCAAGCACTCGCACCCTTCTGAATTGGTGAGGGAACATGTCCACTGGGCTTTGGAAAGGCAATTGGAGAAAACTTGACCTAAAAGGAAAATCTTCAAATCGCCAGATGGCGTATTTATTGACCAATTCCGTTAAGCTAAGTCATAACCGGAGTGCAAAGCTCGCTTTGTTAATGTCCACCCACATATACAAACAAAGGACATTTAGCCCCTGCGTGTGCGGGGTTTGAAACTCCACCACAAGCGCTTTGTTTGTGTTGTCATTCCTGAACCACGCAGAAGCGCTACGAACGGGGCAACATGCCCCGTCCGGCTCAAGGAATGTATCTACCCAGCTAATAATCAAGTAATTTTTTCATTTTCCTCAAAACTAATCATCATTGGTAATTGTGCCGATGGCTTTAGCCCTTTGTAAGGTATAAGGTACAGTCGGTGCGCTCAAAACAAAATTAAATGTTTCATTGACTTCTTTCGTCGCATCGCCTTTGATGGTAACAGTCACATTTTTCGCTATTTGACCGGCTGCAAATGAAACCGTCCCACTTTTTGCTACATAATCAGTACCGGCGATTGCTGTACCGTTTTGAGTTGCATAACTAACATTAACCGTTGTGGTAGCGGCTCTGTTCAGTTTAATTTGGAATGTCATTAACTTGGTTTTACCCGCAGCGCCTTCAGACATAGATACATTGGCTACCGAAACACCGGGTTTAGCCAATTGAGTAACGGTTAGAACTTTACTCACGCTGCTATCAGTGAGTGAAGTTAGGGTAATCTTACCAACACGTTTAGTGTATAACGGATTGGGTGAAACACTGTATTGAACCGTTTCGCTGGTTGTGCCGCTGCCTGAAGAAAGATTGGTAAACAATGTGCCATTAATGCCTAAATTCCATGGGCATTCTGAATCGGTCACGGCGACGTTTACTGTTTGGGTGCTGCTGCCGTTATTGACGGTTTTCGCAGTAGGCGTTAAAGCATAAGTGCAAGGATCATCGTCTAGTAGCAATGAATTAATCACTCTCATCACGGCACTGAGTTGGGCGGAGGTTAATGGTGGTGTTTCTACTGGTTGCAAAGTTACCGTATCGGTAACAACTTGAAATACCGCTTCTGTAGAACAGTTGTTTGACTCGTGTTCTTCAGCATAATCGCCGCCGTTGTTATGGTCATCTAAAGGATGGTCGGCACAAGCAACAATATTGTAAAAACCAGGAGTAAGTCCTTTATCCCCGGATCTGAAGCTTTCTACTTCTTCTTTAGGCGAATCATTAGGTTCGATGTTGTAGCACTTAATATCATCAGTACCAACCCGTCGCCAATCCGAATGTGCATCTTCTTTGTAGCCTTTAGAAAGATAAAAATGCACTATGACTTTGTTATCACCTGGACAGTCTTCCGCACCAATATTATCGAATGAGCCTTTCATGGTAATAGTATCGGCGGCTTTATATTGATAAGTTTCTCCTCCACTCAAATTATAAAGTTTAACCCATTGAGTCACAAAGTCAGGCTGTCCTATATAAGCTGGTTCTGTTGCTGGTGCGGCATATCCCTGACCTGCACTATCTATGGAATATGTACCATTACCAGCAACTAATTTCTTAGTGTTTGAATTGATGGTTATGGAAACTTTGTGATTTTTTATTGCTGATGCCGCACATGCTGATTCAACATTCAGAAATTTATGTATCAGAGAACGCCACCAAGCCTGGGAAAAAAAATTTTCTGGAATATTTTTTTGGCAATCAGTTTTCTGTGAAATAAAATTTAAATAATTATCTTTCACAGAACACATAGAACTGTCACGTTCAATGACAGAAGAAAAGTTAGCGTAAGCTACAGAATCTTGAGATACTTCAAACCATTTCGTAGCTTGTTCACAAGAAACATTTTCAGGTGTCCAACAATATTTATCTTGGCAAGTGAGTTTTACAACTACTGGAGATGCGTTTATATAAGACAACGCAATAGCAATCGGCTCTATTGTATCTTTTGCACCATAGCCGGCATTTTCATGCCGACCATTTCTTGCTTCAAGGTGAACATGAAAAGCACCAGAAGCCCCAACATCACCTTGATTTCCAATAGCATCGCCTACTTTTACTTGATCTCCAATACTTACTTGGTGTGAACTAGCATGTAAGTAAAGTACAGTTATATCTTTATTGTTGTCATAAATAGCAATTGTTCCACTACCTTGAGCTTTTATTACTTCTCCATTTGAAACCGCATGAAAAGTGTCTGTGCCTTTTGTTTGTGTTTGTATATCATGTCCTGAATGACCACCATCGTATCCGGGTTTTTTTATATAACACCAATTATTAGGACATGCTCCCCAAGGATTATAAGAATAGTTAGTGCCTTTCCCATTAAAAAGAACACCCGCTACACGAGCCATATCTTCTTTTGTCACTGCTCCAACAAATCCAGCACGTCCAAGCAAGTAACATAGACAAATAAACTGAATTACGATGAATAATTTATTTTTCATAACGACTCTCCCAAATTTTGTCTTTAATTTTCCAGCGCTAAATGGGCAATTCGCGGCAAGCCATCAGTGCAATCGCCAGGTGTGAATACAAATGAAACCGGAGTACCCGTCAGCTTTGCGCTGAGTAATACCGCGTAATTTTCACGAAAATACTGATGGTTTTTGGGCAAGATGTAGTAATCGTTTCTTGGACAGAATCCATTCGTTACCGACATATCGCTTAATTGTATAAGCGGGCCGTTATGCCCTTCATAATTAAGCAGTATCTTTATGTTGCCTCTAATGCCGACTTGACTGCCGGTATGGGCGGAAGCCGAAAAACAGAGCAGTAAAAAAACACTAAATTTCAAAATATTCATATTTCCTCTTATTCAAGTAATTAATTCGTCCACATCCCACCCAAAATCGGCCTACCCCAATCATCGCAACCTTGCAATAAGGGGCCAATACTCATGCCGCTGGCTATGGCAGAAAGGGCGGTTGCCATTAAATAGCGGCCTTTGGGCGTGTTGCCATAAATACGCAAATAAGGGACGCTGCCTGTGCAACCGTCTGGATTATTGGCAGAGTTAACGACCAGATAATTGCGCGATCCGTCTTGCTCACCTTCTACAATAAGGTTTACGGGCTTGGTCAATGCTTGCCAGCCACCGGCTTGGGCGTGACCGGTAATTAAGGCAATTACACCTGCTGTCAATATTGGTTTGAGTTTCATTGCAATGCTTCCTGAGATTAAAGTTATAAAGGGCTGTTAAGATCACCAAGTAATGGAGTTCGCATCTTCGCCATCCCCCCAACGAGTACAGGTATTTCCTCCCTGTACACTTACCAGTTGGCCTGTGGCTTTCGCCAACAATATTTAGTAGCCTGGATGGAGCTTGCGGAATCCGGGAATTCGTGGCTTCGATGTCCAGTATTACGTTGCACTTCATACGGGCTACTTGCTAATAATGGAATTTTGTGTAAGTGGCGTTATTACATCAGTAACGCCAACTCTAGTTGGCATGTACCAATTGTAGGTGGCGGGGTATAGCCGATTCGTACTTTTTGCCCCGTGGTTTTCGCAATCATTAATGTTGCAAGCATTGATTTGCCCAATGAAGTCGTAATGTCGAAATAAAGCCCGTACTGGCAATTGGCATGAATGCCTTCGGCAATCCAAACATATCCCGCTGGGCCAACATGTGAGCCTACTACAGACACTGTTCTGTTAGACTCGTCTACAGTCCAAGCTCTTGCAGTCAAAGGGCCGATAAGCAACAGAATTGCTAATCTGGCGATAATTATTTTGTTGAATTTATGCATTTAGAGTACCTAAACAGTAAATTTTGTAGTTAGTAACCTAGATGAAGCTTGCGGAATCCGGGAATTCGTGACTTCGATGTCCCGTATTACGTTGCACTTGATACGGGCTACTTGCTAGAAAGCACTAGCCATGCCAACTGTGGGAATCACATTGTCTATATGAGAGCTATGCTAGTTTATTAGGAACAGCGTAACTGGAAGGAAAGTAAATCTTACTAATTGATATTGTTATAAAAAATATTATTTAATGTATGAAATCTAGACTCGCGTCACAAAATAGTGAATACATTTAGGTGCTAACAAATTGTCTAAGTTTGTTTTAAATTTGTGACGGACATCAAAAAAATATCCATACCCAAAAATTGGGTTAATCAAGGTTTTACGGAAGGAGACAAATATTTTGTCATTACCTGACAGAATTTATCACCTTGTATGCCTAATACTAATACTAATACTAATACTAATACCAATCCCAATAAGTTCTCATTGTTACCTTCTCCAAAGGGATGCCTACAGGGATGTAGGTAGTAGGGCAACGCAGGAGCGGTTGCCGAGAAGGCCAGGTCGAGGGGATTCATAC
>JABFSV010000096.1 GCA_013140405.1 Methyloglobulus sp.
CGGTAGATGGCAGTATGGGAAGTCTTCTTGATGCTGAAACTGATGGTCTTGAATTGTCTGATCTCACGGTGTTTGAAATCGAAACATTATTGAGCCTGGGCGACCGCTATGCCTTACCGGTTTTACTTTACTTATTCCGCCGTATTGAAAAAAGCCTGGCTGGGCAACCCGCTGCCATCATCCTGGATGAAGCGTGGATTATGTTAGGCCATCCAGTATTCCGCAACAAAATCCAGGAATGGCTTAAGACTCTACGCAAAGCCAACTGCCTAGTGTTGTTGGCAACCCAAAGTCTGTCCGATGCGGCTAATTCTGGCATCCTTGATAACATCTTGGAAGCGACGGCCACTAAGCTATTTTTGCCGAACCTGTATGCCAGGGACGAAGACACCAGTGCCTTGTACCGCCGTATGGGTCTAAATAACCGCCAGATTGAGATTCTAGCGACCGCCGTACCGAAACGGCAGTATTACTACATTTCAGAATCAGGCCGTCGTCTTTATGATTTGGCTCTGGGTTCATTCGCCCTGGCGTTTGTGGGTTCATCCGATAAAGAATCCGTGGCTTCGATCAAGCAATTGGAAGCCAAACATGGCGACCAATGGATTGATGAGTGGTTGGCACGTAAAAACGTAAGCCATCAACAGTTGTTATCTATCCGGCAGGTTACCCCATGAACTATTTTACAAAAAGCCCAACCATTTCATCCGCTCATGCTAAGGCTATACAAACCGAAAACCCCTATTTTAATGCCCGAAGGTCATGGAACGATAACCTTAAATCCCTGGCGGTGGAACGGCAAACTATTATCCTGCTGGCATTATTGGCCTTGTTGGTCGGATTGGCAGGGGTGGGCGGCATCATTTACATCGGTAGCCAGACCAAATTCGTCCCACACATCATAGAGGTCGATAAACTCGGTCAACCATTGGCCATCGGGACTGCTGAAGGCTTGAATGAAGCCAATAAACAACTGGTCATCAGGGCACGGCTGGCTTCCCTCATCACCGATGCCCGGATGGTGACCCCAGATGCACAATTACAAACCGATGCCATCTACCGGGTGTATGCCTCGATCACCCGCACTGACCCTGCCATGGAAAAAATGAACCAGTGGTACAACGGCACCGACAAGTCCACACCCTTTGTGCGGGCGCAAAAAGAAACGGTCTCTGTACAAATCGATTCGGCATTGCCTCTAAGTGAGGAAACCTGGCAGGTCGATTGGACGGAAACCACCCGTGACCGCCAGGGCATTGAAACCAAGCCGCCGGAAAAGTGGAGGGCGCTTATTACCGTGTACTTGGTTGCACCCACCCCTGAAACTACCGAAGAGCAGCTCTTTAAAAATCCATTGGGGATTTATGTTAAGGATTTTTCCTGGAGCAAGCAATTAGGAGGCAATCCTAATGGTTAACAAAATGCTTTTTACCGCTATTTTGCTGTCATCGCTTTCTGCTTGGGCTAAAGGACCTGGTTTGCCGCCGCTGCCGCCGGAAACGGTCAATGACTATGGCAAACTTCCCGATACCTATCTGGGCGAGCAAAACCCGGTGCTGTCGCCCCTGGAAAAACAAGCCATAGAGATAGGTAATCAATGGCGTAAACCTGGTAAAAACTACAGTGTCGCCCCAAGCCAGGGCAAACAAGGCTTTATCCAGTTTGTGTTCGGGGCAAACCAACCCCGTGTGGTCTGTGCGGTACTCCAGGTGTGCGATATTGCCTTACAACTGGGCGAACAGATTTCTGGGGTGAATATGGGCGATACCGCACGTTGGCTGCTGGAACCGGCAGTGACTGGACGCGGAAACAATGAAATCCAGCATATCATCGTTAAACCGCTGGCAGTTAACCTCAACACCAACATGGTGGTCACCACCGACCGCAGGACGTATAACATCCAATTGCGCTCACACCGCAGCGAATATATGGCACAAGTCTCCTTTGTTTACCCGGAAGAAGCCTTGGAGAAATGGAAACACCTTCACCATCGGGCAGAAAAGGCAAAAGACCAACAAACCCTGCCTGAAACTGGCGAATATCTGGGCAACCTTAACTTTGGCTACATCGTCAGCGGCGATGCGCCGTGGAAACCGGTTAGGGTGTTTAACGATGGCACTAAAACCATCATCCAAATGCCAGAATCCATGACACAAACCGAAACACCAACCTTATTGGCGCTCCGTGAAAAAAGCGGCCTTTTTGCGGATGATGAACAAGTCTTGGTCAATTACCGGGTGCAATCTAACCGTTTTATTGTCGATGGCCTGCCTGAAAAGGTCATCTTGGTGGCAGGTGTCGGCAGTGACCAGGACAAAATTACCATCGAACGCGAGCATTAGCCATGAATTCTAAATTAATAGCCAAAAGCGTTAGCTTCCTGCTTTTGCTGTCAAGCTGTGCCAATCAAGCCCTTGTGCCGCCCATGCCGGAAACCGCGTTAATTTCCATCGCCCAAGATGCAACGGGGCAATTGGTAAGCCTATACCCGCCTGCCCAAACACATTTGGTGTTGGAATCGGATGGAAGGAATGTATTCGGTGACAAATTTGAAAACCAGCTTCGTCAAAGTGGTTATGCCTTATATGAAATGACCGATAAATCTCAAGGACAACCCCAGGGCAAGCGCTTTGCCTACATCCTGGATGCCTTGAACGATGTGTCGCATTATGGCTATTACCGGTTGACGCTGAACATAGGCGATGAACAACTAAGCCGCTTGTACGATGCAAACGATTTAAGCAAACCAAACTATTGGTCGTACCGCAAATGACAGGCACACTATCTGACCCTGACGGTTTCGAACTGGACGACGACATTGAAGTAGGGTCGGGCGTTCGCCGAGTCAATAATATGCCGCTGTACATTGTCATCGCCGTTTCAGTCGTGTTTGTCCTGACCATGATGCTGGTCATGGTGCATCGCAGCCAAAACCAATTACGGCAAGAAAAAGATGATACCCAGCGTCCATCAGAATCCACAGATCAGGCCAGCCAAATTGTGGGGACACACCGGACTGGCTTTATACCTTCGGCTACGCCACCGCTTGCCATGCCAGATAAATTACCTCCGCCACAGCCCAAAGATAATCAAGCGCCGCCACTTCCACCTGTATCCAGTGATGCCCCTCCTAAAGATGAAAAACAGGCGGCATTGGAAGCTGAACTACAGGAGCTTCGCAGTGCCAAGCTTGAACAAACCAAGTCAGCCATCAGTTCCAAATCACAAGTTGCATTGGCTAGTTCTGAAGCCCATCAAGAAGCTGGCTCTTTGACCGAACAACTCGACGGCTTAAAGCGTGAGATCTCCAACAACGCCGTTACATCCAAAAATCCTCTTGAACATTATAAACAAACCATTGGCTCGCTAAAGGCCGCCGGGGTTATCCCAACTCTGCCCGGACAAGGCCTTACTAATAACAATGACAATTATCAGGCATTCGATAGTTTGGAAGGCATTAACCGCTGGAAATCACCTTCACAACTCGAACCACCTGAAACCCGCCATGTATTACGCGCCGGTTTTGTGATCCCAGGCACCTTGATCGGCGGCATAAATTCCGACAGTCCCGGTCAAATCGTGGCACAAGTCGGGCAAAACGTCTATGACACCGCAACAGGACGCTTTTTGTTGATCCCTTTGGGTTCAAGGCTAGTAGG
>JABFSV010000423.1 GCA_013140405.1 Methyloglobulus sp.
TTGGTGGGAAAATCGAAGGGGCCGATGTGTTGGGGGACAAAAGGAATAGGTTTCAGAGTAACTGGGTCAGAGATTGTGGCGGGGTAGTATTGGCCTCGAATAGTGCCTTGCGACGTGTACACACCGCGCACTGTGGTTGCCAGCCAATTTGTCCATTCATACCCACCCCATATGCTGCCCTGGAAAATATCACCAAAAGAGAAGCCAGAATTATTTCGGTCTTCTAGTCGTATAGTGGCCGTGGCTTGTGCACCCCAACCAAATTTATCCTGATTGCCCGTGTAGGTTATGGCGGGTTTGAAATCCCAAGTGCCGCTACCCAGTTGCATACCGTAATGGATGGGTTGGTTGTAAACCGGATTGGTGGCGGTTTTCCGTAAGGGAATATCGACATCCCCGGTGGGTGCGGTACCGCCTAGGCTTAACGTGAGATGGTGGTGTGGTTGGTCAACAACCTTAAACAAGGCATACAATCCAGTATCGCCGATGCCGCCGGTTTCATGGTCGTGAGCGCCATGACCACCATGCCCTCCGATGCCAATAAAATTTGGATTGGGCGTCATGTTCATGTCCATATCCATCCACTGCGGCATCAGCATTAAGGTTAGCCAATCGGTAGGCGCAACCATGAAGTCCAACATGTGCATGTTCATGGTCATGTTGTCAGGCGTGACCGCACATTCTTCGCCGTCACAGCCTGCCGCGTTAACCCCATCACGGCTTACCGGATTGCTGCCAAGGTGCATGTCGCCCGATTGTTCGCTACGCAAATAGCGGTAACCCACCATGAAATCGCCAGCCTTCGGCAAGACATGGTCGAACATGATCCCAGCAGGGGCGTCGGAATGATGGTGGTGTTCCCCATGTCCCTCATGGCTACGGCCACCAGTGTTTAACGCCCCCAGGTTAACCTTGAGCGCGGCATTGGCCACCCAGTAGTCGAAATCGGCGAAATCCGCCTCGCCGCCTCCGCCCAGTTTTAATGCTCCCTGGTGGGCGTAATACTCGAAGCCGGTTTCAAGGCTCACGCCTTTGGTAAACTGTTTGCTGACGGTCACCCCACCGCTTAGGGTACCAAAACCCGATAAGCGCTGGTCGCTGGAGTAATGCTTTGGAAAGTCTTCTAGCAACTTGCTACCAAAATTACCATTGCTGTCAAAAAAAACGTCGTTAACATTAAAGATTCCGGTTGTGTAAAAGTCTGCGCTAGATTGCGAGTAGTAACGGATACGTGGGGTGACTGTCCAGCCCATCCCTAAAGGCTGTACCCAGTCAGCCTCGAAGGTATGGGCGTTAATGCCCCAGTCGTCATGGGCAAACGAGTAATCAAAATGCAAACCTGCATCCAAAGGCTCGATATACTGGTCGTAACCCAAATGCCAATTGAACAAATTGCGTTCATCGGGACGGATTTCTAAATATGGAAAAGAACTAGGTGACGCAAATTCTTGGCCAGGAAAGAACGCAAGCGTATGTCCAAAAACTACTTTGTAAGGATTTGCCAAATATCCCGTGCTACGCGTATAGCCAATATTAAGTGAAAGCAGGGTGTTTTTGTTTATTACCTGGGTCAGGCCAAGTTGTCCGCCCCAGTCCTCCCGATTGCCGCGCAGCATTTTGCTGGTTACCTGTCCATTTTCATCAAAGCTGGTATAAACTTGGCCTGCGTCAACTCTCGGTTTAAAAAAAATTTCTCTGGCAATGGCATCATCACCGTCGGTATCAAGAAAACCGAAATAGGAATTGTCGTATTCATCAGTACGCATAAAGGCGAGCGCATCTGGATCAAGTGTCGCAAACGTATCGCTATTGGTATAACTTAGCCCCCAATTGAGGCTGGTCTGTTTTTGGTTGAAATCCAGTTGTCCACCTAAGTTAACAAAGCGGGATTCATAATCGTTTTCTGTAGAAATACCACCCCCTATATCCAGGGCAGCCTCATCCCATTCATAAGTCATTTTAACATCGCCTTGTTTGCGCGTTTCCGGCGAAGCAGATGAAAGGACATGGGTTAACCGATTATTTAAAGCTCCCGGTACATACGCCCCTTTAGCGGGATCGTAGTTGTATTGATAAAAATTGCTGTGATTTTTATTGGTAAAAAATGGTGCTAATCCAGCTGAGTTTCCTATTATGGGGGAAGCGCCTGTGACTGAGAAAACCTGTGTGGCTTGGGCGAATGAACCTATGGGTTTATTGACTCCGGCAATAACTGGCGCGGTACCTATAGGGGTTGCACCAGCCCAAGTATCCTGCGTGTAATTGAAGGCAAACTTGATGCGGTCGGTCAGCGTAAAACGTCCGCTGCCGTGGATACTGTCCACTTCAATAGGGTTCAGGTTTTGTGGCAATTTTTGGTCGCCTAATGATTTACTGCCGTAATCGTAGACCATGCCATATATATCCCGCTTACCTTCCTGGTAATGGCTGTATTGGAAATCAACGTTGTCTTCATCAGCGGCGTGGACGGGTGTTTGCAGCAAACCGGGCAAGATAAGTGCGGCGGCGGTTAGCGCCTGTAATGGCGGTTTCAATACTGTCTTGTTGTTGTTATTATTGTTAGCCATCGCCATCATCCGAAATCTAATCTGAAGGGTCATTAAAGCATCTTTAGTCAAGTGTTTCGGCAAGCTCAGGGTGAACGGATATAGGTTGATTCCGTTCATTCTGGGCTTGTCGAAGAATTGTGCCAGGAACAAAATCAACTCGTTCAGAGCAGCCTTAGTTATCCGTAAAACTAATTATTTGTTTGTTCAGTCTGGTTTGAAAATTAGAAAATCAGCCAGACTGGGCATGTTGTCACGTCTGGTTTTGGTCAAATTATTGATTCAGCCTTTTAATGTTTGAACCGTTCGTACCCAAAGGGCATAAATGCTGCGCTTGTCGAAGTACACACGCCTTTCAACAGCCTCAAGGCGAACGGAAGTTAAAACTTCACAAGGCCGAATCTATAATGCACAAACATAAAACAGGCATTCAATCATCAAATTAAATGCCTGTTGGAACATCAGCACCGTGGCTTACCTCTCTCTAAGATGCGGTTTAGGTAAGCGATGCAAGCCACGCGAACCTCGATTTAATCGTGGGCGCAAGTAGCTGGTGTGCCTTCATTACATAGATAAGCGCTCGTCGATCCATTATGGTTGGTAGGTTGGCTGGAATCTTGGCAGTGCGTAGCCAGCTCGTAACTTTCCGCGCCACTTGCACTGGCAGCGCCTGTTGCAGTATTTTGAAGGCCAGCCGTTTTGGTGACCTTGGCACAATAAATCCCGCCAGGCGCAATAGAAATAACTGACTCAAGGCTGGAAATAGCATTGCCATCAGGACTAAGTGCCCCAGCGACTTGTCCATTTGCACCGACAGCGTCTTGCCGAGTTGTACCGCCAGCGACCCAATTACATGTTGTGCCGGTCCACGGCGCTATCCGTACATTCAAAACTGGTTTTTGGCCTGCATTCACCGTTGACTTATCAATGATTGCAGCTACGGCTTGATTGTAAACTGCAGGCGGGTTTGGTGGTACAGGGAGGGCACCGCAGGTAAATTTAATCACGTCCAGCTTGTCCACGGCAGTGCCAACACTGCCCAAAAAGCCACCGTGCCGAGGTTTGATGTCCGCTGCGAAGGCTGAAGATGCCATCATGGCGACTATAGT
>JABFSV010000114.1 GCA_013140405.1 Methyloglobulus sp.
TTTATAACTTACCGCCGTGACGCTACCGGATTTTTTCGCGATATAAACGGTGGTTTCGTTTGCGCCGATATTAAATTCGGTGGATGGGATGGTTACCGTGTCTTTCAGCATGTCGTTATCATGAAGACTAGCGGGAATGACTTCTTCCAATGACTTAACTAAATCTTCATCGAGTCGCTGTTGAATTGTACTTTCGGTACTGCAATTGGTTACGCCAAGCAATACGCTGGCGATTAGGGCAAAGCCCGCTAGTATGCCTGTTTGAAACTCAAGTTTTGGCCTAAGATTTGCCAAATTAGAAGGTTGCAACCAGTCTTTCAGGAATTCCTGAATTGAAATTGCCTGGGCTTTTATACGTTGGATGGTTGCCGGATCAACTTTCATTTGGCGTGTTCCGGCTTAAGGTTTTGGTATTTCAAGTGGCCTGCCTTTACGGTCACGACCATAGATGCGAGGACGTATATAGTGGTCGATCAAGGGCGTTGCCGCGTTCATCAACAATACGGCAAAACCAGCACCTTCAGGATAAGCGCCCCAAGTGCGGATAACAAAAATCAATAACCCACATCCGACACCAAACACCAATTGTCCTGTCGGCGTATTAGGTGAGGTTACATAGTCGGTGGCAATAAAAAATGCCACGCACATCATTGCACCAGAATTCAGATGTATCATCGGACTTATGTAATGCTGGCTGTCAACCATATGAAAAATGCTGGCTAATCCAGTCACCGTGAACAATAAAGAAATGGGGATATACCATTGGATAATGCCTTGCCGGATTAACCAAACCCCACCTAAGGCCAGCAATAACGTTGAAGTTTCACCCAGGCTACCACGCGTCCAGCCGATAAAGTTAAGAAAACCGGAATAATCTTTAAGGATGTCGGCTAGTAAATGATTTTGGGAAAACTCGGTTTTTATGTAGCCTAATGTAGTTGCCCCTGTGACGGCATCTATGTTGTCCAAACCCATAAAGGTGATACGCCAGCTGTCGGCTATACCCGGCGATTGCGAGGAAAACAAAGGCGAAACATTTGCCCAAGTGGTCATCTCGATAGGAAAGGAAATCAGCAAAGCAACTCTCGCCAACATAGCGGGATTAAATAGGTTTTGTCCTAGACCGCCATAAACCTGTTTGCCCAAGATTATCGCGAGTCCAGAACCGGTTACGCCAATCCACCACGGCGACCAAGGCGGTAATGTCATGGCTAACAGCCATCCTGTTAGCATAGCGGAGCCATCCATAATGACGGGTTTTGCAACCCGTCCCGCCATTCGTATACAAATAACTTCAAATAGTACCGCTGATGAAACGGTGATAACAAACAGGTTTAAAGCGGGCCAACCGAAACACCAGATACCAAACACAGTCGCAGGTAACAACGCCAGCATGACTTGCCACATGATAAAGCTGACGCTGGCTTTGGCTCCGACATGGGCGCCGCTTGCGGGTTTGAGGTGCGTAATCATGCGACGACCTCTTGCTCGGCAGCTTTTAACCGCTCGCGTTCTGCCTTGGCGGCAAGCCTGGCTTGCTCTTCTTCAAGTTGTTGCTGGGCAATCCGTTCCATGCGGGCATTGCGTGCATCCATCAACCGTTTATTTTGTTCGGCTTTATGCTGCGCCTGTTGTCTGGCCATGACTTCGCCCGAAGCATATTTAAAATACTGCACGAGAGGAATATTGGACGGGCAGATATAAGAGCAGCAACCACAACTGATACAGTCCTTTAAGCCTATATCGACTGCCGCATCCAGTTGGTTAACACGGATATTGTTTGCCATGTCCAAAGGTCGCAATCCTGCTGGACAGACGCTTACACAGGCAGCACAGCGGATACAGGGTTGTTCTTCAGTATTTTTAAGTTCACTTGCAGTGAGCGCCAAAATACCGCTGGTAGCCTTAACCGTAGGTAAGCCAGAGTGTGGTAGGGATTCACCCATCATAGGGCCCCCCATCACAATTCTTGCGGTTGTTTCTGTATTCACTTCACAAAAGTTAAACAGTTCCGATATTAAAGTGCCTAAAGGAACTTCTATATTCATGGGGTGTTTTACGGCGGCTCCGGCAACGGTTATGATCCTGCTCAATAAGGGTTGACCATGACGGATGGCCTTGTGGACAGCATGCGCCGTACCGACGTTATGAATGGTCACGCCGATTTCGGATGATCGGCAGCCCACCGGTACTTCTTTGCCTGTGACATAGCGTATCAACTGCCGATCCCAACCCATTGGATAACGGGTAGGAATCTGAATAACTTGAATAGTTGGAAATGGCAATGCAGCGGTGTGCATGGCAAGGAAGGCATGCGGCTTGTTGTCTTCAATAGCGACTACAGCATTTTCAGTCCTCATGCCATGCAACATCAAGCGTACACCATCTATGATTTCTCCGGCACGTTCCTGCATCAACCTGTCATCACAACTCAGGTACGGTTCGCATTCTGAGCCATTAATGATGAGGGTATCCACATGGTTGTCACGCCCCATGTTCAGCTTGACGGCGGTAGGGAAAGTCGCGCCGCCCAAACCGACAATACCGGCTGCACCTACCCGCAAGCTTATATCTTCAGGCTCTAATCGGAAGGGGTCAATTGGAACTTCCGTGGGAATCCACTTATCTTTGCCATCTGTTTCAAGCACGATCATTCGGATCGGCAATGCTGACGGATGCGGTGCAGGATAGTCATTGACATCAAGAATAATGCCCGAACTGGGCGCATGGACTGGCGCGGAAATCACGCCTTGGCTGTAAGCCAGTAATTGTCCTTTTAAGACCTTATCACCAACCCTGATTAACGGTTCTGCGGGCTTGCCGACATGTTGTTGCAGGGGAATGTAGAGCTTTTTGGGTAATGGGAGATTGTAAACGATAGCTTGTGTTGCGGTTGCGGCTTTGTGTTCCTCCGCGTGGACGCCACCACGAATAAGTGGTTTCTTGAAGAAGCTTAGCATACGGCATTACCTGTTTCAGGCAAGACGGGTTTTGCCCATCGCCAACTGCGTAACGTGACTTCAATCGGGTGCATTTGCAAGCATTCGGTTGGGCAGACTTCGACGCACTTTTTGCAAGCGATGCAGGCATCGGCAACAACCACATGGATTTGCTTGGGTGCGCCGATAATGGCATCGGTGGGGCAAACCTTAAAACAGCGGGTACAACCGGTGCAGGTGGCTTCACTGACCCTGGCTACCAATAACTCAGGTTCTTTAACTTCACTTAAATCCAGATCCAAACCTAATAATGCCGCAATTTGATTTGCCAAGGCGCTGCCACCTGGAGGGCAAATCGTGGCGGGTGCTTTTCCTTCAGCTAACGCTTCTGCAGCAGGCCGACAACCAGGAAAGCCGCATTGGCCACATTGTGAGCCAGGTAACAAAGATTCAAGTTCGTCAACAATTGGGCTGCTTTCAACTTTTAAATACTTCCCGGCGATAGCCAACAAAAAGCCTAAAAAAAGACCTAATAAGGTTAAACTGAAAATTGCAGATATTACATACATAAATTTTTTCCTGTCATTATTTGCTGTAAAGCCCTGCAAATCCCATAAATGCCAGTGATAAAACGCCAGCCGTTATAAAAGCAATCGGGGTTCCTGCAAATAATACGGGGACTGCCATTAACGCCAGACGCTCGCGCAGCCCAG
>JABFSV010000187.1 GCA_013140405.1 Methyloglobulus sp.
TTGCCAATTCCCCGGTAGCCAGTAAAGCGACCGAACAAGTCATAGGTTGGCTCGCCACTCACCATTAAATATTGCTGCGAGCCGTCAGGGTTAATCCGGCTGTAAACAAAATCCAGGAACGGTCGTCTGGCGGCTAAGTTTGCTTCAAGTATTTCTCGCTCGGCTTCATTCCATTGCACCCCTTGGTCATTGCTTATTGTGTCTAACGCATCGTCAACATGGATTCCGAGCATTTCATGCACTGGGCCATAAATTTTGGTGAAGTGTCCATTCTTGTCCTGTTCCCAATACCAGTCAGACGACAGCTCCGTCAGGCGGCGAAAACGCGCTTCGCTTTCACGTAGCTCGGTAGTCCGTTCCAGTACCGTTTGTTCCAGTTTCTGGTTGTATTGTTCCAGTTTTTTGTACAACAGACGCACTTCCAGCATATTATGGATCCGCGTCTTTACTTCGACCAGATCAAATGGTTTGCTGACGAAATCCTTCGCCCCAGCGGTGAGTGCCCGCAGCTTATGGCTAGGTTGGGCAGTGACCACCAGTACCGGCAGATAGCCATCGCTATCGATTTTCTTAAGGCCTTCGATCACCTGGAAGCCATCCATACCGGGCATCTGCAAGTCGAGTAAGATCAGGTCGAAGCAGTTCTTTCGATGCAGCTCATAAACCGCATAAGGGTCTCTCGTCGACGTGACACAGGTATAACCGGCATCATGAAGTAAATCACCCAGTAGCAGTACATTGGATTCCTGATCGTCAACGATCAGAATCTTGGCATTAAGAATGTCTTGTCCATTATTCATAGTAGTTGTCCAGTTTCGTCTTCAACTAATTCATTGTTTAAGCTTGTCGTAGATGGTTTAAGTGCCTCATCCAGTGAACCCATCAATTCTTTGATTTTGATGGGTTTGGTAAGATAGCGAAAAAATCCGGCTTGTAAACCTTTCTCAATATCACGGGGCATGGCATTGGCGCTCAAGGCAATGATAGGGATGTGTTTCGTTGTCGGATCTTTACGCAGGATTTTTAATGCTTCCAGACCATTGATACCCGGAAGGTTGATGTCCATCAGGATGACATCCGGGAGATGGAGGCGGGCCAGTGTTATACCGAGATTACCATCACGGGCACTTAACATGCTAAGATGCGGATGCCCCTCAATGATCTGCTCGACCAGTAACAGATTGGCCGGATTGTCTTCTACATAGAGCAGGGTGTGTTGCACTGCGATTTCCTGATGCTTCGGCGGCAGTTTCGCTGGCATGAAATATTCGAGGGCAAGTTGCGGGGTAACGATACTAACCAGTTCGATCCAGAATTCACAGCCTTTTCCGACAGTACTTTCCACACCGATAGTTCCTCCCATCAGTTCGACCAGTTTTTTGGTCACCACCAGGCCGATGCCTGTACCTTCTTCGCTGCTGTTTTCCTGTCCTAGGCGGTTGAAGGGCTGAAATAGTTGGCCCAGCTTTTCCGGTGGGAGTCCTGAGCCATTGTCTTTGATGCTAATCCGTATATAGTCAGTGCTACGCATGGTACATTTCACTTCGACATTGCCCTGTTCGCAGTTGTATTTAATTGCATTGGAAAGCAAATTGAACAGGATTTGCTTTACCCGGGTTTGGTCGGCATAGACATACCAAGTGTTATCGAAAGGAATAAAAGTTAGTTTAATATCGCGCTGTTGCGCCTGGGGTTCTATCATGGCTCGGCAGTCATTCATGACATCGACCAGGGACACGGGTTCCCGTGACAGCGAGAGTTTGCCGGATTCAATTGCCGCGAGATCAAGGATTTGGTTAATCAGTTCCAACAGATACCACCCTGCTTTAATAATCTGATGTAATCTCAGTTGTTGAGTATCTGTCGGTTTCGGTAAGCCGGCCTCCAGTAACTGTGCAAACCCAAGGATGGCATTGAGCGGGGTGCGCAGTTCATGGCTCATGTTGGAAAGGAAGTCCGATTTGGCTAGGTTGGCTTTTTCTGCGGCAAACTTAGCGCTTTCCAGCTCGGCGTTCTTATCTTGCAGTGCCTGGTCGAGTTGCTTCTGCTCTGCTTCGAATTGCTTACGCGAGGTAATATCGCGCAATATACCCGTGAAGTAGTGCTGGCCGCCTAACTGCATTTCACTGACGGCTATTTCCAAGGGGAAAATGCTGCCATCCTTGCGTTGCCCCATTACTTCCCGCCCGCGACCAATAGCTAGCGCTTCATCGCTGGCACTGTAAAACTCAAGAGAGCCATTGCCCAGAACTTGATCAAGTTCTGGGATCAAAAGGCTAAAACTTTGCCCAATGAGTTCTTCGGCAGAATAGCCAAACATGAGTTCTGCGGCTGGATTAACGGTTTCGATGCCGCCACCGTGGGCATGGAGGGTGATAATGCCATCCACCACCGTATTGACAATCGTCTGGATCAGCGCGGCACTATCGCGTAAAGCCTGTTCCGTTGCATATTCTTCGGTGACATCCCGGAACACCAATACTGCTCCGATAACTTCACCATTGGGATCACGAATTGGTGCACAACTATCGGCAATAGGGCATTCACTGCCACTGCGGGCAATCAAAACCGTATGATTAGCCAAGCCTTTTATCGAACCATTCGCCAAGGTTTCCATAACCGGAATAGTGGCAGGTTGGCGGGTTTCCTGGTTCATGATGTGAAATATCTCAGCCACCGGACGACCCACGGCTTCTGACTGAATCCAGCCCGTAAGCCGTTCAGCAACCGGATTAAGCAGTGTTATAGTCGCTTTGGCATCAGTGGCTATCACGGCGTCGCCGATGGAGTTGAGGGTAACGGCTAACTTAGTTTCGCTGATTTGCAAGGTAGCGTTAGTTTGTTGCATTTTTTTATTGGTTTCTTCCTGGATTTCAAGCAAGCGCTTTGTTTCAAGATGCACAACATTCTTGAGCTGAAGATGAGTTTTCCGGTAAATCAAATAAGAAAACCAAAGCGCAAACAGTAGGGTTAACAGGCAGGCTGCTACGATGATGGAAAAAAATTGGTGCAGGGTCGATTGGAATATTGCTTCATTCTTTGCTAACTCTGATTCCTCAATTTGGATGAAACCACGCATCTCGGCACGGATTGAATCCATCAAGCGCTTATCCTTTCCGCTGCCTACATCTGCCACTACAGCGGAGTAGTCATTATTACGGCGCAACTCAATGACTTGTGCTAATTCCTTTAATTTGGCAGCTACCAAAGGAGCCAGTGCGTCCAGGTGTTTTTGGGCATCTTTGTTAGAGGTTAGTTGACGCAATTCTTCCAGGCTGCCGTCGATCTGGTCACGTACCGCTACGTAGGGTTCGAGAAAGTCCTCGTCACCCGTCAGTAAAAAGCCGCGCTGCCCCGTTTCGGCATCTTTTAATGCGGACAGGAAATCATCGCCGTGGTTTAGTAATACGAAGCTATTCTTCCGTTCCTCAGCCGTTGTTTCAATTTGCCTGAAAGCTTGGAACGTTATCGCTATCCCCAGTGCAATCATTAGGGATACAACAACGAAAGGGGCAATGATTTTATGATTAGTTTTCAAGAACCTTTACCTTGGAACAAGTTAAGGGCATCGTTGATAAAGCTAACATCATGATATTTTTTAACATATTTACCTTCATGCGAATCGTTAACGGCCTGTAAAC
>JABFSV010000467.1 GCA_013140405.1 Methyloglobulus sp.
AAATAATACTTTTGTTAAGACTTGCAAAAATCAGAAAGAAAAAAGTGTGTGATATGACTCACTTTTATAGGTCATATCACACACTTTTCCTAGAACCCAGGCGGAATAAGGCTTGTAGGCAGGGAAAGTAAATGTAAATCGCGTCAAATAACACATTTTATAATTCCCAGAGCATAAATGTGACTAGCGCTTTGCCAGCGAAGCTCGCTGGACGGTAAGACTGCTTGATTAAGTTTGGCGGCATGACCGCCTAAAGCAACACCCGACTTGCTTATTTTGCCTACATATCAGTGGGTCAAAGTGTAAAAATTGCGGATTTGGGTATTTAAGGAAGCCCTGATTAAGTCCTTCGACAAGCTGGACGAAGGGCAAATGGTTGATTCCGTTCATGGTGAGCTTGTCGAACCATGAATGGAGTCAACTTGTTTAGGGATTCCTCAATCAACCCGAAGCAACTGAAACCCCATATCTGCGCTGCTCCAGGTCAGGAATAAGCGTTCGCCGTCGTTGATAAGCGCAGGATGTGCCGATACAGATGTGGTTTCCGCCATCATTTTTGGGCTTGACCAGCGTTTGCCGCCGTCATCTGAACGCATGGCTTGTACACGGGTTATTATGCCGTCAAACTCTTTCCACACCACCGCCACCCGTTTGCCCAGCGCCATGACATCCGCCCGCCCAGGCAACTTGTCGGGATGGCCTATTGAAAATGGATGAGAAAAGGATTTGCCGTTGTCGTCTGAATACGCATAAAACAACCCGCTCTGCGCCTTACCCTGGCTGAACCAAGTTACATGGTAACGGCCGTCGTTGCTGATGGCTAAGGCCGGACCGTGGGTTGGGCAACCTTCGATTTTCCAGTCGTCATACGTCACTCGCCAAGGTTGGCTGTGTGAGCCATCAGCCGTCAACTTGATCATGCCGTGATCCCTGATGTTCACGGGATAAACGAATCGTGCAAAAACCACCGGAAGTCCTTCAACATCCAGCGCCATCGCACTTCGGCAACAGGAGCAGATATTCTGCGCGATACGGCGGTCGGTGGGTAAAGAACCGCTGTGCTTTGGGTCTATGGTGACATAATAAATCGACAAATCCCCGCCGCCGGATTTTTTGTATTCTTCTGCGTCGCGGTCGTCATGCCATAGAAAATGCACTTTGCCTTGCGAATCCGTCACCATTTCCGTTTGGTAATGGACATTCGTGTCGGCCTTAGAACTGACTTTGACAGGTTCGCTGAAATGGCTGCCGTCATCGGATTGGCTGAAATAAGAAGTGAAATCCTGCTTGTCATCGGCAAAATAAAGCACGTTAACCTTGCCTTGCTTATCGACCGAAATAGACGGCGGATTTTCGTCCCAAAAATTCATCGGCTGCGTCTTTGGGTTGATGCGGGTGGGCTCGCTGAAAGTCTTGCCGTAATCCAAGGAAAAATCCACCGCAACCGCATACTGGCTAGGCACGACCCGCCACAAGCGCCCATCCGGGCCAAAAGCGGCGGCGGTGAACAATTTTTGATCGGGCTTGGGTTCTTCGGATTGGACTGGTGTGCTTGCAGCTAACAAGGACATCAACGTAACTAGGATTCCCACTGAATTTCTATAAAACCTTAGTTGCTTTTTAAATATATCTGATGCCATTGGTTTGCTCAAGTTATTGTAATTATATTCTTTATTAATCAATGCTTATAGACCTGGTCTTATGAAGTTTTAACACCCGTTCACCTGTCGAAAAGCTACTTTCTAAGCACGAACGTTTTAAACAGTTAAGGGCCGAATCTATAGCCTTGCGAGATGGGATAGGGCGTAACCAAAGACTTGATTATCCATGAACGCAAGCCTCAAACGCCTTATCCTTATAAGATAAGACGTTTGAGATGGGGTTTTCCCATAGCAAAAATAGAAATTAATTTCCAAATGTCCATTGTCGATTAAAACGCCGCAACTTGTTTTACTGAATTCATTTCAACATCATTGGCTAAGCACAATCATTTACGCACCAACGGTTAAATGACGATTGGGTTTTAGCAAGTTACCGTGCAGGTTCGCGTTTATCGTACCGAATTTGTTAAACAGCGTGGAAAAATAGTCAGGGAATCGGGGGGAAGCGTTGAAAACTGTACTCGGCGTTATGATGTAGCCCAAGCTCAAGTAAGTTTTAGTAGCTGTAAAATGATCGATAAATAGTGCTGTCAGCGTGTTTGCGAAAAATCCTACGGTGCGTTACGTACCTTTATGCAGAATAACCCCAAATCCACCAAAAAAAATTAATAAAACTGTGTCATATGACACACCTACTGTGTCATATGACACAGTTTTTTCTGGAAGCCTTGCTGTGCAAGGTTTTCAGGGGTTCATTTAATTATGAAAAGTGAGGCATATCACACACTTTTTGGAATGTCGGGTGTTTTGCACGCCTAAATACGACATTTCCAAAAAACCTCAAGACTATTAAGTTTCGCCTATAAAACCTTAATTATTTTCTTTTTATCAATTGGTTAATGCCATTAAATCGGGAGGCCAGCGATTTTGAGAAACACGTAAAAAACCATCCCAATAATAGGCATATTTCTTGCTTTATTAAAATATCTTGACCCGATAGGCCTTCCTTGACTTATCGAGCCAACGGCTAAGCGTAGCAGTATTGCTTTAATCAACTTGTGTAAGGCTCATCGCCGCATAAGTTTGCAACCTTCCTCTTTAGTGCGGATTAATGGCGTATAGAAAAATACACTTAATCCGCACCTTTTTTAAGGGATCGGTCAAAAAATAGGAAGTGCCTAACTACGAATAATTCTTAATTTATTGATTATTTGTAGATATTAATTTTAGCATAGTTTTTTATTGAGATTTTATATGGGCTTTCCTCAACCCCGTTTGATGATTTTTGCAGCGTTTATTATTGGCCTAGTTACGCCAGGCATGCTTATTGCGGAAAGTAAGGGCAATATAGTAAATGCCGCTCGCTCTGACTTGCCCTCTACCATTCAACTTAGTATCAGCCAACCACCAAAACCGCTTATCCAACTTGAAGCACGAAATGCTTCTCTAACACAAATTCTTCAACGAATTACCGAGAAGACCGGCGCGATAATACATTATTCCGTACTACCCGAAGAGCCGGTGACGGCCACCTGTGCAGGCGTAACTGTCAAAAACGTCATGGAGTGCCTGCTCGGTTCACGTATTGACAGGATTTACCGAAAGCTGCCCGTACAATCGGCTATTTTGGCTACGGCTAAAACCAATATCCAACCGGTAGAAATATGGCTGTTGGGTAGCCGTTTCGGAAATGCTGTCAGCACGATGCAATGCACATTTGATGGCAGCCGAAAAACTATAAATACACGAGGCAATACCTCTGATAGCGATAACAGCCCTAGCAAGTCGTTAATCCGCATGGCACAAATAGACAACGACCCGCGTTTTTCCGAACTTAGGAAACAAGCGCTTTCGATACTGGCGGCGCAAGGGAAAACTGGCGATGCGGAAACGGATGCAGAAATCACCGAAACCTTACATAAAGCGCTAACCGATGAAGATGCCGAAATGAGGGCGCAAGCCGTATTTGGCCTTATGCAGCATGACAACACGGACGATACCGTTTTATTGGAGGCATTAAAAGATAAAA
>JABFSV010000422.1 GCA_013140405.1 Methyloglobulus sp.
GTCGGGTACAGGAAAAAGGCACGGTGTATTCGGCGGTAAAGGCATTGCAAATGTACGGGCAGGTGTTCCGTTATGGCGTGGCGACTGGACGATGCGACCGTGACATTACCCAGGATTTGAAAGGGGCGTTACAGACTGCAAAAAAGCAACACTTTGCCGCCATTACCGAACCCAAGGACGTTGCAGGGTTATTGAGGGCAATAGACGGCTACACCGGAACATTCCCTGTGCTGTGTGCATTGAAACTAGCCCCTTTGTTGTTCCAGAGGCCAGGGGAACTTAGGTCGATGAAATGGGCAGATGTTGACCTGGAGACTAAGGAATGGCGGTATTTTGTCACCAAAACCGAAATCCAGCACATCGTCCCCTTATCACGCCAAGCTATTGAGATAATCAAGGGATTGCAGCCGATGACTGGCGATGGCGTTTGGTTGTTTCCATCTGAACGCAACCCCAACAATACCCTGGGCGGACGGTGCATGAGCGAAAATACCTTGAGTGCTTCATTAAAAAGGCTAGGCTACGGTAGCGACACCATGACCGCCCACGGCTTTAGGGCAATGGCGCGTACCATCTTGGATGAAGTGCTTAGCTTTAGTCCGGATTACATCGAACACCAACTGGCACATTCGGTGCGTGACCCGTTGGGCAGGGCGTACAACCGGACGAAACACCTACCAGAACGCCACAAGATGATGCAAGCCTGGGCGGATTACCTGGATGGGTTGAAGGCTGGCGGGAATGTGTTGCCGTTCAGAAAACAGGGTTAAAAAACACTTCCGGCACTAAACGTAAGAATAAGCTGTCAAGCCGCTTCCCTAGGCAAAACTTCGGCTTCAATACTTGAATTTTTCGCCACAACCTTTAAATCGTACTCGGTTTGCAGGTTAAGCCATGATTTAGCGTCCCCGCCAAAATAACGGGCAAGGCGCAAGGCCGTATCGGGCGTAATGCTACGGTTTTCCTTGGCGATCTCATGAATGCGGGTGGCGGGGACGTGCAAAGCCTTAGCCAAGGCATTCACGCTCAAACCTAAAGGCAATAAATACTCTTCCCGCAAAATTTCACCTGGATGGATCGGGCGCAAGCCATTCATCATCATTCCCCCTAGTGGTAATCCACAATCTCAACATCAAACACATCACCATCGTTCCACCTAAAACACACCCGCTATTTATGCCCTGTGGGTATTGGTTGTTAATGCGGATGCTGTATTGCCCCAACCTATCGCCTTTCAAGGCTTCAAGCCTGTTACCTGGCGGACTCCTTAAAAACTCTAAGCTGGCGGCATTGTTTAGTGAAGTCAGTTTCCGTTCCGCAACCGATTGGATCGCTCTAAACCGCCTTGGCGAGCCGCCCTCAAATAACGCCTGGGTTTCCTTGCAGCGGAAAGACTTAATCATAGTCTGTAGTGTATTACGTTTCGCGTAATGATTCTAGGCTGTTCTGGTACAATGTGGGACAAGGACGGACAGCATTGATCCCAGTTCTAAAAGCATGACCGGATAGCCCGACGGGGCAACAAGTGGGAGTCGTTACCCATTTCCGGTTTTCCTTCATAACGTACAATCAGTGTGATGGTGTGGTTATGGAATATCCTGAATACATTTCAAAAACCGAGGCGAAAAAATTAGTTGCTGAACGTACATGTTCACACCCAGCCAATACATCTTTGTTGAGGGTTGAGAAAAATAAGATAAGCGGTCATCTTGATACCAGGCTAAAAAAAGGAGAAATAACCGCCAATGAAAGCGGATTGTTACTTTTTTTAGGTGTTTCCAAATATGCCAAACAAAAATTTCCTGGCAAATTCGACGACTGGCCTAGCGCACCTAATGAAATTAAGGTTGAAATGGGGGGGTGGCGAACAAAAACAAGTGCTTTCGGTATCAATTTGCCTAATGAAGTTGGCGAATGTCATAGGCTTATCGGAGACTTACATAAAGAAACCCTTCGTTTGACAGACTTAAACACTGGGCTGAAAGCCGAGGTTGAGCGCTGGAAACTTGATGCTGAAAAGGGGGCTACGTACAAAAAAATAAAAGGAGGTCGAGACAAGCCCTAAACCTATAATTTTCAATCTCCAACACTGGATGATGTAAAGATTTTAATCCAGACGTTCCAATTTCAAAATCTGGACGTAAACTGAAATAACTAGAGCCAAAGCATTCCGCTGAGGCACACACTTTCCTATGGTGTACTGGTTATGGACAATAATATCCAACTGAAAAAACTTCCAGCCGTCAAATTGTCGATGGCGCAATCCCGGACAACTATTTATCGGAATATCCAGAGCGGGTATTTCCCAAAGGGCGTGCCAATCGGCGGCGACCGCGTAGCTTGGCCTGATTATGAAATTGAAGCCATTAATAGGGCAAAAATATCCGGCTTTGGCAGCTCAGCGATTAAAATATTAGTGTCGAAACTGCATGAGCTTCGGGAAGGCTTAAAGCCTGGACTAGATGTGGCAGCAGAAGTGGCCCGAATTTTTGACGAGCTTAACGGATCGCAGAAAAATAAAACTGTTTAAGTAACCACGACCCTAAATTTTGGCCGTGGTTATCGAAAAATTTACCAAAACGCAACGTGATTTTATCATGATGGTGAATTGTTTACATCCCTCCACGGTCTTTGGAGAACATACCTTTGACCAAAAAACTTTTATCGACAACACCAGCCCACCAGCGGCAGCGCATATTAGCGTGGTTGCTGACCGCGCCACTTACCACCTACCAAGCCCGTCAAGAGCTTGACGTGTTCCATCCCTCAGCCCGTGTGCAGGAATTGAAGCAGGCTGGGCATAACATCATAACCCACTGGGCTACAGTAGACACGGGCAAAGGTGAACACCGGATAGCTCAATACGTTTTGCTGAGTGGTGGCAGCCATGAGTAGCCATAACGACGCTGTAAACGGCTTTAGGGCGGCAATGCTAGATCACGGCATAACGCCACCTGACACTCTTATTGGGGATGGGCTGTTGCATCGATTCCACGTTGAGGCCGACCGCAAAGGTACGCTCAATGGGGCGTACATCTTGTATTTGGACAATAAGCCTTCGGGCTGGGCAATGTCCTACAAAACAGGCGTAAGTTTCACATGGACGCTATCCGGCAAGAAAGAGCCATTGACTGCCGCCATGCTTAGGCAGATAGCCGAAGCTAGGCAGGTTCGGCAACTTGAACAAGCCAAAGTCCACCAATTAGCAGCAGATAAAGCCCGTTGGATATGGCAACAAGCCACACCAATAACACAGACAGCATTCCACCAATACCTTGTAGCCAAACGCATTCAAGCGCACGGGGTAAGGCTTTATAAGGGTGCGTTGGTTATCCCATTGGTGGATGAAACGGGCGCAATCGTTAACCTGCAATTCATCAATGCCGACGGGACTAAGCGGTTTTTGTCCGGTGGACGCAAAAAGGGTTGTTGCTCCATTATTGGCGAAACCACCGAAACGATATTGGTATGTGAGGGCTGGGCTACTGGGGCAAGTTTGCACGAAGCCACTGGGCATTATGTCATTGTGGGAATGGACGCTGGCAACCTTAAGCCAGTTGGTGAGATTGTCCGAAGCCAGTACCCAACCGCTAAAATAATCGTCTGTGCGGATAATGATCCAGTTGGTATTGAAAAGGCCACGGTTGCGGCGTTTTCCTGTGATGGGCTGTTTATTGCTCCACCCACAGAAGGGATGGACTTTAACGACTTTATCAATGTTGGCGGGGTGGTCTGTGGATAATGTAGTTAACCTGCAAGTTGATCCCAAAACTGGATGGGGAAAACCCAACGAAATCGAAACCCGGACACCACCCGTCCAAGCCTTAACATCCGAATTGATACCCGAACCTTACCGTGCTTGGCTGGATGATGTGAGCCACCGAATGCAGACACCGCCGGATTTTGCGGCTATTTCAGCGATTGTCATTACGGGTTCTGCCATTGGCGCGGGATGTGGGATTTACCCTAAGTGCCATGATAACGGGTTTAGTGTCATTCCTAATCTTTGGGGTGCTTGTATCGGGCGGCCTAGCGTTGTTCTTAAAACGCCCAGTATGAAAGAGCCTATGCAGATATTAGAGCGCCTACAGGCTGAATATGGCGAAAAGCACGAGAAAGACAAGATAGTGGTTGAGTTCGACAACCTGAAAAATAAGGCCACGCTGGAAAACATAAAAAGCCAGTTGGCGGGTAAGACCAAAGGCAAGGGCAAAGATAATGTCATCGACCCAACGGATATGGTGAAACTCAAGGCTGATTTTCTGGAACTGAAAGAAAACGAAGAACCCGAACCTACCCGCCGCCTCTTCAAGACCAACGAAACCAGCATACAGTCCATGACGGTACTGCAAAACCAGAACGAGCGCGGCCTATTGGTTTTCAGGGATGAACTGACAGGGTTACTGGTTAAATGGGACAGAGAGGACGGGGCAGACGAACGCGCCTATTTCCTGGAAGGCTGGAACGGCAATGGCAGCTATACCGATGTAAAGATAGGCAGGGGCATAACCGATGCTAAAAGTATTTGCATCAGCTTATTGGGCGGCATTCAGCCCGATAAGTTGAAACGTTACCTATACCAAGCCATGCGCGGCAACAATGACGGCCTTATGCAACGGTTACAACTTGCCGTCTGGCCTGATGAGCCGGAGGGCTGGCAGCTAATAGACACCGCCCCTAACAGGCAGCAAAAGGACAGGGTTTTTGGCATCATGAAGGCATTGGCTGAGCTGGATTTTACCGAATATGGCGCGGTTAAAGGGGAATATGACGAGCGGCCTTACTTTCACTTCGACAGTGATGCACAGGCGATATTTAATCAATGGCTAACCGATCTACAGACCGCCAAAATCAAGCAGGAAGAAAATCCCTTGATGGTTGAACACCTTGGTAAGTTTCGCTCGCTGATGCCAAGCCTTGCCCTGATATTCCACTGTATCGACATTGCAGACGGCATTGGTTCAGGACAGGTAAACAGTAAGGCGGCATTGTTGGCAGTTGAATGGTGCAAATACCTTGAGACCCATGCACGGCGGATTTATGCGATGGCAGAAAGCCCAGAACATGAGGCGGCGGTAAGGCTGGCTGATAGGATTAAGGCTAGATGTTTGCCTAACCAGTTTACTGCCAAGGACGTTTACCGAAAATGTTGGCACGGCTTGAAGGACAGGCAGGAAGTTGAAGCCGCTTGTAATATCCTGATTGATGGAAACTGGCTTAGGTTGATGGCAAGTCCGAAGCCAATAACAGGAAGGCCACCATTGCCGGACTATCTCATTAACCCGTTTTTTTCTGTTGAAAACGCACCCCACCGACTGTCTAAACTGACTAAACCCCCTTTAGATGGTTTAGACAGTTCGGGGTATAGCCGTTTAGAAAAAAATATCATTATTGACGAGGGCGAAATATGACTGCATTGGCGAAGATAAAAGATGCTGGCTTTACCTTGTCACTCACTGATTCGGGCAATCTAAAAATTGCCCCGTTCAGCAAACTGACCGACACCCAGCGCGAGTTCCTAAAACAACGCAAAGCCGAAATAATCGGGCAGTTGAGGGCAGAAGCCGAAAGCCAACCCGAAGCCGTGATAACCATCTACCCAAGGTATGTCATTTGCTACACGCCAAAAGGGCAGGGCTTAAGGGTTATGGCGAAGGATGGCGAACATGAAGCGTTTTTGCTCAGGATGAACCCAAAGCCAGTGGTGAAGTTCGTTTAATATATTAAACAGACCCTTGTTTAACATCTTAAACGGCTTACAATGCCGTGTGTTTAACATATTAAACGAAGGCAAGCGATGAATTACAGCGGTACGACATCATTACAACCCGCCCTAGCCGAACTATTAGGCTTGTCGGTAAAAAGCCAAGCCCAATTAGCCAAGCTGGTAAAGGAAGCTAAAGCCAGTTTGGGGATAACCAGCACGGCGCGGATATTGCCACCCGAACAAAGGCTGGCTATTTACCAGTGGCATAAGGACAGGTTAAAACCTGTTCAAGATATTAAACAGGATGGAGCAACCCGCACGGAACGGCAACAGGAAAGCCCTGTTTATGATGTTAAACAGGATGAGAACGCAAGCACTGAGCCACAACCCGATAGCGTTGTTTATGATTTTAAACAAACCCATTTCGCTATCCGCCTACCGGACGGCAAACGCACCACCACCATGCTTGAGGGCTACCTAATCAATGCCATGCAGCAAAAGCACGGGCTAACCACTAATGGCGGCATTCGGGCATGGATTGAGCAAGCGACCAAAAACGACGGCGCAAGGTTCGACAGCCACGCGCCATTAACGAGACAGGTGAAACGGTTGATTATCGAATCACTTATTTAAGATATTAAACAGGAATTACCATGTTAGATGCACTCATAAGCGGCAAGTTAATCAAGCAACCGGAGCTGAAAACCAGCCAGAACGGCAAGCCTTACTGCCAGTTCCTAATGGCGGTACACATTGGCGAGCCTGAGAACGCCGTCATATCGGGCATAGCCTTCGGTAGCCAAGCTGAACGGATCAGCAAATTGGGCAAGGGTGATGCCGTGTCAGTAATTGGCGCGTTGAAGCCTACGGAATGGCAGGACAAGGCCACCAACGAGACTAAGCACGGGTTGAGTGTGACCGTGGGCAATGTGTTGAGCGTTTACGACATATCCAAGAAACGCAAGGCTGATATGCCGGACAATTCGACGCACCAGGACAAGCCGCCGTACAACGTGGACATAACCCAACATAAACCGTTTGATGACGGCATCGGGTTTTAGCTATGCAAAGCCTTGAGAGTTACAAGCCCGTACCAATAGAGGGCAAGCTGGCGACTTACGCCGCCAAGTACAACATCGAGTTTTTCCGGCGCAAGAGAATCCCAAGCTATGCCCTTTGGAGCGTCTATATCAAGCAAGGCCGCCGTTACCCAAAGACACCCCAAGGTTACGGGGCGGCAGCCACGCTGGATAGGGCGACCATTGATATGCGGCGGTTTATTGATGACCATAATATAAACTGGGATTACGTGCGTAATGACGGGTTGGAACGCTGGAAGGCGATCAAATGCCTGATTGTACAAAGGGATTATGGGCAAGTGCCTAAACTGCTTGATAAAGCAACGAATTACAATGGCATTTAGACAAGGCAAATCCGGCAACCCTTCGGGTAGGCCAAAGCAGATAGCAACCGCTACGGACTTACGCAATCGGTTGGTTGAGGAGATGCCAGAAATCATCCAAAAGCTGATTGATATGGCGAAATCCGGCGATGCCCAGGCGATCAAGATAATCCTGGACAGGACTCACCCGCCTGTAAAAGCCCAAGCCCTGCCCGTCAACATACCAACAGACGGGACACTAGTTGACCAAGGCAATGCCGTCATCCAGGCTACGCTATCAGGGCAGATACCGCCGGACATAGGGGCGCAACTGATAACGGCCTTGTCGAACCAAGGCAAGCTGGTTGACCTGGAGGAAATGGCGGACAGGTTGAAACGCATTGAGCAACAACTGAAATTACGCGAACCATGACCACTGCCGCGCAAGTCGAAAAACTTTACCAGAAACTGACATCCGAAGAGCTTGCGGGCTTGGCGTTTGAGGCGTTGGCAAGGCAAGATGATATTGAACTTGATACGATTGTCGGTAGCGTCAAAGCCCAAACCTATAAATGCACGGATTGGGGCTATCGATGGCGGCTTGTCGGGTTGACAGACTTGTACAAGTATTACGGCATGGTTTACTGGAAAAACCGTGCTTATATGGCAGCGGCGGAGAACTTCATTAAGGAAGGTGATAACAAGTTAGAGAACCTACTGAATTTGCTAATTGACCATGCCATTGCAATGGATGTGGCCTTGCAGGAGGTGTGCAGTAAGCAGGGTATTGATGTTGTGACGGTAAAAAAGCTGGCCTTGTGTGACAATGAAGCGACATTCACAACGTCCCAAAAGCCTGATTTAGTGGCGGAATATGTGGGTTTGTTTGAAGCGACGCTGGGCAAGAAATAGCATAAAACCCAGCCAACCCTTCAAGACCGAAGCATAGACCGGAACGAATACCGCGCTAAACGGAGGTTGGCTGGTAAAACAACCAGGCAGTGCGATCTCCAGACCCATCCACGCCAAAAAAATGGGACGGCCTATACCTGACTTAAAGCTCATGCCGATTTACGGCAAGTTGGCAGAACACCTTGCTCCCAACTCAACAGGCGCGTTGCTTCTCAGCTCGCTTAAACTCTAAGTTTGTCCTGCCCCTACGCTGGCAGCAAGGTAGCCGCGACTCCAATGTGACCCTGTAGGACTTAGGCTTTCTTTTGTCGGCCAACCTCAAAAGGTTTCCATCCGTCATCCCACATTGGCGATTTAAGTCGTGCCGATAGGTTTATATCACAACGCGGTGAGGGTGTTGCCACACAACAGCCACTAGCCACATCGACACGCCTTCGCTTACCATCTCGTTTAAAAACCATCGCTGCATTCCCTGTGACAAGATGCCGAGCCGCATGGGCGAAATGGGAGCTGGTTGCCCACAACCTGCGTTCAAATCTGCTGCCGAAGTTCCCGAAGGCTCAAAGCCACACAGCGCAAATCGTGGTATTAAAACTTTACCACAATGTCAAGCATCGTGAAACACCGTAATACGCCATGAAACGTCTTGGGATATAATGACAACAAGCAACCACTTAGCGCATAATCAGACTATGGATATTGATTACCATAACATTATCACCATTGAACCTGGTAAAAGGGGCGGGAAGCCTTGTATCAGGAGCTTGCGGATAACCGTTGATGATGTCCTGGATTATTTCGCCGCCGGTATGACCGAGCAAGAGATTTTAGAAGACTTCAATTATTTGACGCATGAAGACATCTTGGCGTGTTTTGCGTTCGCTGCCGATAGGGAACGACATACCCGCGTAATTAGCGGATGAAATTGCTGTTCGACGAGAATCTATCGCCCAAACTGGTACAGACCTTGGCCGATTTATTTCCCTGTTCGGCGCATGTTGATCGCATCGGATTTGGCGGCAGTACCGATGAAGACGTTTGGAACTACGCCAAAGCCAACGGGTTTACTTTGGTAAGCAAGGATTCCGACTTTTACGATAAAAGCATGTTGTACGGACATCCGCCTAAAGTGATATGGATCAAGCGCGGCAATTGTACCAATCGGCAAATTCAATTGCTTTTGCGTAACAAACTGGAAGCCATCAGTTCATTCATCAAGGACGATCAGGTATCGTTTATCGCTATTACATAACCTGATTCTAAGCCCAAAAACAGGGGCAGTGTCGATATAAATGGGGTAGCTTTGGGGGTATGTTTTTGGTGGAAGCCATGTAAGCATTGATATACATAAAGCAGCGAATCCTCTCGGGACCGCGCCATTACACTGTTTCACACCGTCCCGCAGCATTCAAATCCCCCTGCAATACTAAGGCTTTAAGTTCTTAAGTAGTCTGCATAGTACCGCAATATGCCTAGGCATGCCGCATAAATGCAATGCTTTTCAGGGGGGCTTTCGATTTTTTTAAAGTGAGATACCATCGTCGCGGACAACTTCTTACAGTTTTTTCCTGGCGATAATCGCCGAACAACATATTAGAAAACTGTTCCAGACGGCCCTAAGGCGGCGGCTCCATCAGGTTAACTGACCTTGATTTGACAACTGTTTGACAATGGACGAAATAGTTGGTTGGATAATGCATCCCTGAGCAATTGGTCGGGATACACTAAACCATCATTAACTAAGGCGCAGAACGTGAAGCTGTCTTTTATCTTATTGATTCAACAAAACAAAACCAGACAATAATCGTTTTATGACACATAGAACTGATAGTCAAAATACCAATGAAGACATCACCCGCCGGAAACAAGCTGAATCGGCGTTGATTGAAAGCGAGGAACGGTTTCGGCAAATGGCAGAAATGACCGGTGAATGGTTATGGGAACAAGACCCCAACGGTTACTACATCTACAGCAGTAACGCCGTAAAACAAATTCTGGGTTTTAGCCAAAATCAAGTTATCGGCAAACATTACACAGCCTTTTTAACCGCCCAAGACAAAGAAACTCAACAGTCTTACGCCACCAGCCAGCGACCATTTTATGCGTTGGTTAATCATTATCAACATAAAAATGGACAACAAATCCTAACCGAATCGACTGGCTTACCGATCATCGATGCAGAGGGGAAACTGCTAAAATGGCGAGGTGTTGACCGAGATATTACTGCCAGAATGCACTTTCAGAATGAGCTGATAGAATCTGAAAAACGCACACGGCTGATTATCGAAAGTTCCATGAATGCGATTGTCATCATGGACTCTTACGGCATTATTACCGATTGGAATCACCAAGCTGAAGAAATGTTTGGTTGGTCGCGTGCTGAGGCCATTGGTCAGCGGCTCGACGAATTGGTCATCCCCGCCCGTTTTCGTAAGGCACACCGCCAGGGTTTGCACTCTTTTTTACAGACAGGTGTTGCTCTAATATTAAACAAGCAGACAGAGCAAGTCGCCTTACGCCGAGACGGTACTGAATTTCCCGTCGAACTCAGTGTTTCACCTTTAAAACTCGGCAACGCTTATATCTTTAGCGGGTTTATCCACGACATTTCTGGCCGTAAAGCGGCAGAACAGCAAATTCGCCAAGCCCATGTCAACTTAGCGATTGCACAGAATGAAATTAAAATTGCCCAACAAATACAGGCCACTTTATCGCCTTCAGCCCCTATTAAATCGGATAGTTTTGAAGTGACTGGGTGTTGCTTGACTGCCAATAAGGTAGGTGGTGACTATTTTGATTATTTTTATCGTAATGAAAATCAACTGGAGTTGGTTATTGCGGATGTTTCCGGTCATTCCATCGGGCCCGCCTTGTTCATGGTTGAAACCCGCAGTGCTATCAGGGCGCAGACTAATTTATTGGCGACACCTTCAGAAACACTAGGGGTTTTAAATAATTTTCTCTTTAACGATTTGGATCGATCAGATTACTTCATCACCTTGTTTTATTTGCAAGTCGACATCAAAAAACGCCAGATAAGATATGCCAACGCTGGGCATCCATCTCCTCTGTTACTTAACCCATCTCAAAAGGAATTTAAGCAATTGGATGCTGAAGGATTAATATTAGGGATTAGAAAAAATGTTATTTTTGAAGAAAAAACGACGATACTAATGAAGGGAGATCTGATCTTGTTTTATACCGATGGCTTAATTGAAGCTGAAAACGCCGACAAGGAATTTTTTGGCCTGGAGCGTGTTAAGGCAGTGTTCTTGCAAAATGTTGAAGAATCTCCGCAAACCATCATTGATTCACTGTTTGCGGCATTACGGCAGTTTTGCCAAAGCACTGCTTTCGCCGATGATATTACGCTGATGGTTTTTAAATGCGGGTGAAGAGGTTGGACTTAAGTCATGATAGCTCACAATACAACCGCTATTAAGTATATTGCTTACTGGAAAGAATTTATTTGAGGTCAAACGCCATGCAAACTCAAAATCATCAATCCTCGACTGCTGATGAGCTGGCATCTGGGGACATTTCGTCGGCTCCACTGGCTGCAAATCATTCTTCCTCCGCGAACACCGATACAATCAAAGCAGACATTTTCAACACCGCGGACGAACTAAAGGAACTTGAGCTTAGGCTCAAGTTTGGCGAAGAAATTCATCAGTCTATTCGACATAGCATAAGATTGGCGGATCAAAAAGCAGCAATTTTTTTGGCTGGTGCGACTGCACTACTTACCTATTTAAATACACTTGGACTTACCAATAAGTGGATAACAAATCCTAGTTCGTGGGGATTGATACATGTTTTGTCGTTTACCGCAACATTAGGGCTTGTCATTGGTTGTGTTTTCTGTGCATTCACAATTATGCCCCGCCTGGACGGAACAAAAAAAGGGATAATCTTTTTCAATGCAATTGGCGAGTATGGAAGCGCCTCTGAATATTCGGAACATATGCTGACTCGAAAAATCAGCCAGCTTTGCGATGCCGAGTACAGGCACACCTATGAGTTGTCAGGTGTGTGCAGAGCCAAATACAATTCAATAATCTATGGCTTCTGGTTTGGCATAGTAGGCGTTTTTTCGGCTTTTGCGCTATTAGCCTTCAAATGATGAGCCTGGTGGTTAGTTTAAATTCAGGCTTTTACCAACTATGTGTTTCCTTCAATCAAATTCTCCAGCGCTCTTATTAAAACAACGTAAGGTAACAAACTTATAGGCAGTGCATTTTGAATTTCCATATGAAGCTGCTTGTATTGTTTGATGTGCTGTTGTTCATATTGAAGTTCAAAATAATCGGCACAGTTCTTCGCTTGGCCAGCCAGGATTTTTTTCAGTAATTGGCCTGTAAAGAGTTGCGTGTCATGCTGTAAACTATCACATACGCTTCGCTCCCAAACATCACGCAAGGGCATTGCGCTTAACTGTTGCTGGACTCCATCCAGGCCAAGCGTGTGGGTGATGTCATTCAATAACGTCAGGATTGTCGTAAAATCTTGTTGGGCTTCAGTGACCAATGACACAATAAAGGGGAAATTCTGGCTATTAGCAATAAAAACCAGTTTTTGCGCCAGCCCTGCTGGTATTTGGGCTTGTTGATATTGGTTGAGTTGTTCTTGCCAATGATCTGGGGTGTGCTGATTGACATACGCTTCGTAATCGCCAAAATGACGGCTGTAGCAGTTAATCGTGTTGACATCAGGTTGGATGATTCTGCCATGAGATCCTGCCCAACGGCAAAAAGCCACCAAAGTCTGTTCGAGTTGGTGTAATAATTGATACTGTTGATCTGCCAGGATTTTATTGTCTAACCCAGCAATCGCTAGTCTTAACTCATCAGCCTGCAAAATCTGGTCAAACGCCAAATAGCAATTGACAGTATCCAATAGCGTTCCATTTTTAATGTCAGTGGCCAGGCTTAAAAAACCGCACCCTGCCTGATTGATAATTTTATTGCTAATGACGGTTGCTTTAATTTCATTCGCTAATGGATGGTTGTAAAGATGCTGTTCAAATGGTTCGCAAAGTTGAACCGGAAAATAGGCCAGTAAATAATGGTCATAGTATTCAGCCTGCAACAGCGTGGTTTGGCTTTGTAGTTGCTGGCTCAAATACATTTTGCTGGCGGCCATTAAGTCCGCCAGTTCGGGACGAGAAATGATTTGCCCAGGACGGGATCGGATTTCCTTGCTTTGTGCAAAAGATTCAACGCTTCTATCTAAAAATCCAGCAGCTTCCAAACGGTCTGCCACTTGCAAGAACACCGACGAATTTTCTGCACTATTTTCTGAAATACGGAGTTGTTCCAGTGATAAGCAAAGGCTTTGTGCGACATTATCTGCTAGCACTAGCTGGCGGACGGCTTCTGTCATATCAATAAACAAGGCTTGATAGTCGGCAATTACTGTTTTTTTCTGTAAGCCAGTAAGCAATATTTTTAAATTAACTTCATGATCGGAGGTATCGACACCCGCCGAATTATCTACCG
>JABFSV010000040.1 GCA_013140405.1 Methyloglobulus sp.
CGAACGATAACAAGACCCGTCCCTTTTCTTCACAAGTTGTTGACGGCATGGAACGCGCACCTAGCCGAGCCATGCTACACGCAGTGGGCTTCACCTCAGCAGATTTTAGCAAACCACAAATCGGCATAGCCTCGACCTGGAGCATGGTCACGCCTTGCAATATGCACATCAACAGGCTTGCTGACGATGCGGCGGCGGGTGTCAATAATGCCAATGGCAAGGCTGTCATCTTTAATACCATCACCATCTCGGATGGCATCTCGATGGGTACGGAAGGCATGAAGTATTCGCTGGTCTCCCGTGAAGTGATTGCCGACTCCATTGAAACAGTTGTCGGTTGTCAAGGCTTTGACGGCATTGTTGCCATCGGCGGCTGCGATAAAAATATGCCCGGTTGTATGATGGCGTTGGCACGGCTTAACCGTCCGGCGATTTTCGTCTACGGTGGTACGATTATGCCCGGTTGCCACAAAGACAAAAAACTGGATGTCGTCTCTGTGTTTGAAGCCGTTGGCGCACGGGCCAACAACCAAATTGATGATGCCGAATTGGCAGAAATCGAAGCCAAAGCCATACCTGGCGCGGGTTCCTGCGGGGGAATGTACACCGCTAACACAATGGCTTCGGCGATAGAAGCCTTGGGTATGAGCTTGCCTAATAGCTCTGCACAAGCGGCGATTTCCGAAGACAAACGCCTGGATTGCGAACGCGCAGGTGCGGCAGTGATGGAGTTGATAAAAAACAATATCAAACCCAGCGACATCATGACCAAAGCGGCATTTGAAAACGCTATCACGGTGGTCATTGCGCTCGGTGGCTCAACCAATGCCGTGCTGCATATCTTGGCAATGGCGAATGCCAGCAATGTTGATATTACCTTGGATGACTTCACCCGCATCGGCAAGAACGTCCCGATGCTCGCGGACTTAAAACCCAGCGGCAAATACCAGATGGCGGAATTGATTGAAATCGGCGGCATTCAACCGCTCATGAAAATATTACTGGATTGCGGCTTGTTGCACGGCGATTGCCTAACCGTGACGGGTAAAACGCTTGCGGAAAACCTTGCCGACGTACAGCCATATCCCAACCAGCAAGACATGATCCGCCCCTTGGATAATCCCATTAAAAAAGATAGCCATTTGGTGGTTTTATACGGCAATCTGGCATCGAATGGCGCAGTTGCCAAAATCACTGGCAAAGAAGGTCTTGTATTTACCGGCACCGCCAAAGTCTTCGATGCCGAAGAACAAGCGCTGCAAGCCATTCTCAACGGTGAAATTGTTAAAGGCGATGTCATTGTCATCCGCTACGAAGGCCCGAAAGGTGGCCCCGGAATGCGCGAGATGTTGTCGCCTACTTCTGCGATTATGGGTAAAGGCTTGGGCAAAGAGGTTGCATTGATTACCGACGGTCGCTTTTCTGGCGGCACCCACGGCTTTGTGGTCGGTCATATCACCCCAGAAGCCTACGTCGGCGGCGCGTTGGCAGTCGTACAAAACGGTGACCAAATCACCATTGATGCCGAAACCAATCAGTTGACCTTACACGTCAACGAACATGAAATCGCCCGCCGTCTGGAACAATGGCAGCAGCCCGCGCCGCGTTATACCCGTGGGGTGTTGGCAAAATACGCTAAGTTGGTAAGTTCAGCATCGTTGGGTGCGGTGACAGATTTGTTGGATTAACAAAAAACCAGCAAACAAACCTATGTCATCATTAAAAATCGTTTATGTCCTCGCCAATTCAGCCATGCCTGGGTTGGTGAAGATTGGTTATACAACGCAAGATGACGCTAATTCTAGAATTGCACAACTATACACAACTGGCGTACCAGTGCCATTTGAACTCAAATACGCATGTAAAGTACAAAACGCTGAGGAGGTTGAAAAAGCATTACACATTGCATTTTCTCCTCATAGAATTAATCCCAAACGCGAGTTTTTCAAAATAGATCCAGAGCAAGCTATCGCAATTTTGAAATTACTGCATACAGAAGATGCGACATCAGAAATTGAGCGACAACCGACTACCCTAGACCAAGAATCGGTTATTGCCGCAGAACAGTTAAAATCAAAACGACCGAATATGAGCTTTTTAGAAATGGGCATACCCGTCGGCTCAGAACTACACTACGTTCACGGCACATCGACTGTTACAGTTAGTTCTGCTAAGAGGGTGAGATTTAATGGCGAAGAAATTTCTTTAACCGCAGTTACACGCCAATTGTTGAACATTGAATACAGTGTCCAACCAAGCCCTTATTGGACATACGAAGGGAAGCGTTTAAAAGATATTTATGAAGAGACCTATGGTAATGTCAATGACATTTAATAGCTGCAAAGCAGATTAACCGCACTAATTTACGCGAACTGTCCGTTTTTATTAACCCACTCGCGCATCGTAATCCGCCCAAACAGATTGAGGCGAAACAACTCGGCAATATAGGGAAATCAGCCTGATCTACGGAAAAGGCCGTTCAATTGTGTGATCGGGTTCTCGGAAAAAACCATTCAATTCTGGAACAATAACGCTGAAATCTTTTAATTGGTTAAAGACCTATTCTGGGTATCGTGAAATTTAAGAACCGAACAGGAATATTAGCTAAATTAATTAACCAATTTTCCGTTGTTAACCTGGAGAAACAAATGAACCTAAAAAAAGCAGTGGGCATAGCTATAATTGCCTTGGCTTTAAATGCCAGTGTTTTTGGCACCGCGAATGCCGCATCTGTCGATGTGAAATGTGAAGTCGGTGCCAAATTTTCGAAAATATCCATCAATGGAATTGGGATGCCCAGTGGATATTACAGAGCGCTAGCAAATTCACCAAAGCTCAGTTCAAAACCAGCTATGTGGTCAAACACACCTTTAAAATCGCCCGTGCTAGGTGAAGTGGGATTTGTTATGAGCAGTGATAAGGCTGATGTTAAAGCAGGTGCGACACATATCCCGCCTAATTTTATAATCAACAATGTCGCTGTAGGCAGCTTGTATAGATATAACAGGATCAACAAAACGTATACCTTTGTAGGGAGCGTTAAAGCAACTTGTTTGATCAAGTAATCCCTAGGCTAACAATTCCCAAAAAATTGGCTATTTCTAACGAAATAGTGATGCCGATTGGTTCAACCAACAATCGGCATCAACTAAGCAGACTAAGCAGCGCTCTTACCAAACTCCCTATTTTTCTTCAATGACCGTGGTGCGGCACTGATTTTGGCACGACCACAAATGGGCGCATCATATCGTCGTCTTCATGTTCGAGAATGTGGCAGTGGTACATGTATTTTCCGCAGAAAGGTGAAAACTTCATCGCAACCCCAACCATCTCACCAGGATTAATCCGTATGGTGTCTTTCGGCCCAGTTTGATCGGCTAGTATTGGCACTGATGCTGTAGCAGAAATGCTGGTTATTGTGTCGATATTACCGTCAATTTCTGTTGTTCCAGCGGGTAATGGGTTGGTCGGATTAGTGGTGTATCCAGCCAAGTCGAATTGATATTGTTGGGTCACCTCCATATCGACCAGATGCACATGGATCGGATGGGTATCTGGACTGACATTGACGATATACCATTGCTCGGTATCGCCGAGATGGACTTTCCAATTGACACGATCATAAAACTCTTCGGCAGCTTTCCAAAATGCTTCAGTGACGGGCAACCCTGTCGCTGGATGTACGTAGGTGAAATTTACAATATCAGCACCAGTAGGCGCGGGTTCGCTTGCAACCTGCATATACTCCCAGAACACCAACATAGCAGTGCCTGTTGCATCTAACGGTGGCTTTTCAACCAGAGCCATCAACCGAATCGGCATATTGGCGGATAAATTGACAGGTGCCCGTGGCATCTGCCATAAAGGATCCGATGGCAAGCTATGGGATACGCCGCTTGCAGCTGCCTCCACATCGAAACGCATAATTTGAGGGTAAGGCCGTCGGTCACCATCTGTTGTGTTACCTGCAAAAGGATCATTTTTCAGGGCGGCTAACTCAGCAACGGGGTTGGCAGTAATGGCGCTATTGCTGAATGGGGCTTCGGCGGTATTCCATAAATAAAGGCTTTGGGTAGCAAGCCGTGTGAAATCAACTAACAGATCAACACGTTCCCCAGGTGACACGACAAGGCCATCGGCTGGAAACGCGACTTTATTCTGCATGAGACCTTGGTCACAGCCAATTTGCCAAATGAACCCGTGTTGGCTAGTGCCTTGGGCATCTAACAGCATAAGCCTGTAGGTTCGTGCGTTAGAGCCGTTTAGAACCCTTAGTCTATATAAACGCGGTTCAACACTTGCTTTGGGCCAAATTTTTCCATTGACTAAAGTGTAAGGCCCGAAAAATTCTGCCGGTCCGCCATTCACTTCGGTTTTATGCAGTAACTTACCTGTAAAACTACCCGCTTCGACATCAAGGTTGCGGTCTTGAATAACCAAAGGCAATTCGAAATCACAATCCGGGAGATCAAGACTGGTTTCTTCATCATCACGAATCAACCAAACGCCCGCCAATCCTGCAAACACATTCAATCGGGTGACATGATTGGCATGGTCATGGTACCAGAGCATAGTCGCCGCTTGGTCGTTGTGGTAGATGTAATCTGCGGATTGATCTGTATTGGCTATATTATCGGGCCAACCGTCTGAATCGGCTTGAGTCCGGCCTCCGTGCAAATGCGTGACGAGTGAGGCCGTTAAATTTTGCAAATGGGCCCGCAATTCATCCTCAGCAACAGATAAAGCACCCTCTTTGCCTGGGACATTTTGTGGAATTCCAGATACCCGTGCTGGGTCTACTTTGACGACTTCATAAGGTAATTTCCCTGGTGTGTAATCGGCAGCCTTTATCTTGTTTGCCCAGCGAACTTTAACGATATTTCTGCGATTGACCACAATTGTTGGGCCAAGATAGCTAGCTCCTGAGCCTTCCCTGATAACAACTCCTTCAGCCATTCGGTAACTCCAAACTTCTGTCGGCGGAAGATCCTTATGCAATTTTACGAGCTTAACTTTTGCCTTGATTGTAAGCCGATGCCCTGCAGCATTATTAGCGGCAGGTTCTACAACATCAGGTATAGGGAGGAAATCTTGAAAAGGTTCGAGATTAGGCATGGGCTTGCTCCTGGTTATTGTTTGGTTATCATTTGCGGAAATCCTTGCATTAATTAGTCAAAGATTAATTTTCAATCTTACTCCTCTTTTATCGAGAATAAACAGGCTTTCTACTCGATTAAGAAGCTAAAATTACCGTCCAGATGAATTCTAGGTGGGTTGCGGCAGTTTTTCTGTGAGGTTTTTCACTTGGCTTTTGTGGAATTATCACACACGGTTCTAAAGCTGACGTTCAGCAAAACAAAGTCCGCCCACCATCCACAGTGAGTATTTGTCCGGTCACATAATCTGCATCCTTAACCAGGTAAAGCACTGCCTTAGCGATATCTTCCGGCGATCCACTCCGCCCTAACGGAATGCGTTGCAAAATTTCAGTTTTTTCTTGTGCCGACAGGCCAGATTCAGGCCAAAGTATTGCACCGGGTGCAACTGCATTTACCCGGATTGTCGGGCCTAATTCTTTGGCCAGAATTTTGGTCATAGCCACCAAACCAGCCTTGGCAATGCTGTAAACCGAATAATCCGGCAAGCCACGTTCAGCATGAATATCCACTAGGTTGACGATACATCCTTGCCGCTTTGCCAAGCCCTTAGATAAGGCTTTGACTAGGAAAAACGGGGCTTTAAGGTTACTGCCCAGCAAGTCATCCCATTGCTCTTCGGTTGTGTCGCTTAAAGGAGTCGGATAAAACGACGAGGCATTATTGATTAGCACATCCAATCCACCCCAGCAGGTATTGGCTATTTGGGCAACGGCTTCAAGTTCTTCCCTCTTTTGTAAATTACCTTGGATTAACTTTGCCGAACCGGGACGTTTTAGGTTAAACCCATCACAGAGTTGCTCTGCTTCGTGTTGTGACGATTTATAGTGCAGCAAAATATTGCAGCCCTGGTCGTGCAACAAGCGGGCGCAATCAGCGCCAATGCGTTTGGCTGCACCGGTAATCAATACATTTTTATTCATAATAATGTCCTAAATAATGAGGCAATCATTTTAGCAGTGAGTCGTGCAGGTTGTGTCTTTTGCTAAAGATCATGCTCCAAGTCAAGCCATTTACTAATTGGCTAATCTTGTATATTTTCACAGGCAAGCCATAAAAAGACCGCTATAATTACCGTTAAGCTCTTAATTAATCGGTTAAAATCACACTTACTATCCGCATAAAATAAAATTCTCTATAAATAAATCATGGAGCTACAAAACGCTTTTGTAAACTGGTTTCGGAATTCGTCGCCTTATATTCACGCGCATCGCAATAAAACTTTTGTCATCTCGTTTGGTGGCGAAGCGGTGTTGGCTGAAGATTTTGACCACCATGTCCATGACTTTGCCCTGCTCAGCAGCTTAGGCATACGCTTAGTGCTGGTGCATGGCATACGTCCGCAAATCGACCAACGGCTTAGCAGGTTGAACGCACCCGCCCGTTTCCACCACAACCTGCGTATCACCGATGATTTGGCGTTGCAATGTGCCAAGGAGTCCGCTGGGCTAGTGCGCGTGGAAATTGAAGCCTTGTTGTCGATGGGACTTGCCAACTCCCCGATGGCAGGTAGCGGGCTTAAAGTCGCATCGGGCAATTTTGTCACAGCGAAACCTTTAGGTGTGATTGCTGGTGTTGATTATTGCCATACCGGCGAAGTGCGCCGTATTGACAGCAAAGCCATCCAACTGCAACTGGAACAGAAAAATGTGGTGCTGATTTCGCCAATCGGTTACTCGCCAACGGGTGAAATTTTCAATTTGTCTGCCGAGCAAGTCGCAACGGAGATAGCGATTGCATTAAAAGCCGAAAAGTTGATCTTGCTCACGGAACAAAGCTTTCAAAATCCTGATAATGATCAACCCGTACGTCAGATTACAACGGATGAAGCCGATTTGTTTTTGCAAAACCACCCTAATATAGCCGATGTCCTTGCGCTGCCCCTTAAAGCGGCTATTCAAAGCTGTCAGTCAGGCGTAAATCGAGTTCACTTAATCGACAGAACCGTTGATGGTGCCTTATTACTGGAACTGTTCAGTCATGATGGCGTGGGTACATTGATTAGTTCGACGCCGTTTGAAGCGCTACGTCCTGCCACACTCAGCGATATTGGTGGAATTCTTGAACTTATCAAACCGCTGGAGCAACAAGGCAAACTGGCAAAACGATCCCGGGAAAAAATCGAAATGGAGATTTCGGATTATGTTGTCTTGGAGAGAGATGGCTTGATTATTGGCTGTATGGCGTTACATTCAGATGAACAGGCTGGGTTTGGGGCCATCGCTTGTCTTGCGGTACACCCTGATTACCAAGGATCAGCACGCGGGAAGAGACTATTTGAGCATGTCCACCAAAAAGCCAAACAACTGAAGCTAAAAAAACTGTTCGTGTTATCGACACAAACAGCGCATTGGTTTATTGAAAAGGGATTTCAACCATCAACAATTGCCAGCCTACCGGAATCGCTAAAAGTGCTTTACAACCCAGAAAGAAACTCAAAAGTGCTATGTAATATTATTGATTGAAAGGAAGATATGCACGAGACTTCCAATCATCTTTCAATATTGCAGATCACCGACCCGCACATACTGTCCACGTCGGAAGCAACTTTATTAGGCGTAAATACCGCTTATTATTTTAATGCCGTTATCGAATACGCTTTTAGTTCAGGACGACACTTCGATATTTGCCTTATCACCGGCGATCTGGCTCAAGACCCTTGCACCGCAAGTTATGAACACATCCTGGACAGACTTCAACCGCATAACATTCCCTGCTTATGTTTACCGGGAAACCACGATGATTTCGAGATCATGCAAACAGTGCTTTGTACGGAAAGGGTCAACTGCCGTAAAAAGATAGCGTTGGGAAACTGGCAAATCATTAACCTGAACAGCCAAATACCAAGATCTGCCGATGGCTACTTATCGGTTGAAGAGTTAGCATTCCTGGAGCGATCATTAAGAGACAGCCCGGACTTCTATACACTAATCGCCGTCCACCATCATTGCCTACCCAGCGGAAGCCATTGGATGGACACCATGATGATTAAAAACGCCGAGGATTTATTTGACCTTATCAAGCGCCATCCCAACGTCAAAGCCATAATTAATGGACATATCCATCAGGCAACAGACATTCAAATTGATGGCTTAAGGATTTTATCAACGCCTTCTACTTGCTTTCAGTTCAAACCCCAAAGCGAACACTTTAGCTTAGACGATAAGTCTCCGGGTTATCGCTGGATTAATCTGTCTGTTGACGGCAGTATCAGCACAGATATTGTCCGTATTCCTGAGCGATTAACAGGGCTTCAGATTGACACGGAAGGTTATTGAAACTTATTAGGCTTGGTTTTGATTTCTTTGGCCAAATAACCGCTAGCATCCACCGGAACAGAATCGGCCGCCAGGATAGCCCCCAACTCCGTCATCGCCCGTTGATAAACTCTGCGTTTGAAATACACGACATCCTTCAACGGTTCCCAATAATCGACCCAACGCCAGCCATCGAACTCCGGCTTTGGGCCGTGATCAAAGCGCACGTTCGATTCATGCGAAACCAGACGCAGCATAAACCAAATTTGCTTTTGCCCGATGCACAACGGTACGGAGTTTTTCCGAATATAGCGGTCAGGTAGCTGATACTTCAGCCAATAGCGCGTCCGCCCAAGCACTTGGACGTGTTGCTCTTGCAACCCTGTTTCCTCCCACAATTCTCGATACATCGCTGTCTCAGGGTCTTCATTTTGATTGATGCCGCCTTGTGGAAACTGCCACAAGTCCACACCCATCCGTTTTGCCCAAAACACGCGACCCTCGTCATTGCAAAGGATGATGCCGACATTGGGCCGGTATCCTTTTGAGTCGATCATGTTAAAAAAACCTTTGTCTTTTTACCTATCCCACCTCCACAGTCTGCGTATGATAAAATTGCGAGTTAGGACGGAATTAAATTAGTTACTTACATTGTTCCACAAAAAAAGCCTAGACGCTAGATGGCGTATCCCTTTAATTTTTCAAGACAGGTTAACTGTGAGTTTAGCGATTTTTGATTTAGACAACACCCTGATTGCCGATGACAGCGACTATCTTTGGGGGCAATTTCTGGTAGACCAAGGCATAGTTGACAAAGCGTATTATGAAGAAGCAAACGCTAAATTTTACAGTGACTATAAGCAGGGAACGCTGGACATTACCGAATTCCTACATTTCTCGTTGAAACCATTGGCGGATAACAAGCCTGCTGACCTTTACCGATGGCGCGACCAGTTTATCGAAAGCATCATCCTCCCATTACTATTAAAACCGGCGCAGCAACTCATCGACAAACACCGCTTACGCGGCGACACGCTGATGGTGATTACTGCCACCAACCGCTTCGTGACCGAACCTATCGTCAAGCTATACGGCATTGAAATTTTATTGGCGACTACACCGGATTTTGTAGACGGCAGATATACTGGCAACTTTGGCGGAATCCCTTGTTTTCAGGAAGGCAAGGTAAAACAGCTAGAGGAATGGCTGGAAAAGTCTTCAGAAACACTGGCGAATAGTTGGTTTTACAGCGATTCTCACAACGATTTGCCTTTACTTAAACGGGTGGACAATCCTGTTGCAGTCGATCCCGACGAAAAGCTAAGTGCTTTTGCGGAAGAGGCTAACTGGCCGATTATTAGCTTAAGAACTGAAACTTGTCCAAGTCAACACTTTCAAAAATAGACTTCTACCTCTTAAACCTCAAATTAGAGTAATTAAATGCCAATACAAACCCCTACCGGCACACCATTCCAGTATTTTATAAACTCTGAAGAAGCCGCAATTGTAATAGTCACACAAAATGAAAATAGACACGATTACCAACTGTCAGCATTAGTCGACTTATATCAGTGGTTACGAAACGACTGCCAAGGGGAATGGGTCTATTTGGGTACTAAACGCGAGCAAGAGGAAGCTGACCCGAATACAGTGGAAATCTGGGCTAGATCACCTAATAATCCTGTAAATGGTTTTTATGGCCTAACTCCTGGCAGAAGAGGTCAATTTGCCACATATATCCCATCAATACTTGAACACATGGGTGTTGTAGAGATAGAACATAATGCAAGAAATAATCGAGTACGAGCGATAATTCGTTAGGAATCACTATTGTGGGGGCTTTTGATTTTTTGACCCCACTGTTAGTGTTTGGCTATTTTTTCTGATAAAAAAAACCTGCCTATTCTCGATTTTTTTAAGCTCTAGAAGCTGATGCCCTGTTTGATCAACATAAACACCAATATCTAAATGCGCGGCAGGATCGGTGGCGATGATTTTTATCACTTCACCACTTTGCACTTCCATCAAGGCTTTTTTCAGGCGCAGTAAAGGTAGCGGGCAGTTTAAGCCGCTGGCATCCACTTCCAGGTCAAATTCGATGATGGTTAAATCTGGCATTGCTTATTTTTGACTCACTGCGTTAGAGATTGCATATAATAACACCCACATCCCAATCGACGTTGTACCTGTAATGGATTATTTTCCCCTTTTTTTCAATCTTAAAGGACAAGATTGCCTTGTCGTTGGCGCTGGCGAAATTGCCGCCCGTAAAATCGAATTGCTAACCCGCGCTGGGGCAAAAATTACCGTGATCGCCAGGGAAATTAGTGCAGTGGTAGCGGCTATGCAGACATCCCATTCATTAGTCATACAACAAACATCGTTTGCACCTATTGATTTAAAACAGTTTAGATTAATCATTTCAGCAACTGACAATATCGAAACTAATAAACTGGTGGCCAAAACTGCCACAGAACAGCGCATTCCGGTTAACGTGGTTGATAACCCAGGCCTTAGCAGCTTTATCTTCCCCGCTATCGTTGACCGTTCACCGATTATTATTGCAGTTTCTTCTGGCGGTGCAGCCCCCGTTTTGGCACGATTGCTTAGGGCTAAGATTGAATCCGTCATTCCACCTGCTTATGGTCGCTTGGCAAGCCTGGCTGAGAAATTCAGGGATAGGGTCAAGCAGCACATAAAAATAGCACCACAACGGCGAATATTTTGGGAGAATGTCTTCCAGGGCAACATCGCCGAACAAGTCTTCTCTGACAATCAACAGGCCGCTGAACAACTTCTAAATCAAACGCTTAATGACTACGATGGTACTGTTAACAATGGCGAAGTCTATTTGATCGGCGCAGGCCCAGGCGCAGCAGATTTACTGACGTTCCGGGCGTTGCGCTTATTACAACAAGCGGATGTCATAGTTTATGACCGCTTAGTCTCACCAGAAATTATTGACCTGGCGCGGCGGGATGCAGAAAAGATTTATGTCGGCAAACAACGGCAACACCATGCTTTACCGCAAGTTTCCATCAATCAATTGCTTGCTGATCTAGCAAAGGCAGGAAAACGGGTGGCACGTTTAAAAGGTGGCGATCCATTTATTTTTGGGCGTGGCGGCGAAGAAATCGAAACCTTGATGGCACAAGGCATCCATTTTCAAGTCGTCCCTGGCATTACAGCTGCTTCCGGCTGCGCCAGTTATGCGGGTATCCCGTTGACGCACCGCGATCACGCCCAGTCTTGTGTGTTCGTGACCGGACATCTCAAAGACGATTGCGTCAACCTTAACTGGACACAACTGGCATTGCCCAATCAGACCGTCGTCATTTACATGGGCTTGATCGGGCTGGAGCAAATTTGCCAATCCTTGATTGCACATGGTAGCGCGAAGGACTTACCTATCGCCTTAATACAGCAAGGCACAACGGACAATCAAAAAGTCATTACCGGCACGTTGGAAACCTTACCAGCCTTAGTCGCCGACCAAACCATTAAAGCACCAACGCTCATTATTATCGGCACTGTGGTGAGCCTACATGACAAACTAAAATGGTTTGGTGAGGCTGATTGAGCAGTTCTATACAAGACCGCTTTTGAAACACAACCAGTCGGATACCTAGGAAACACTCGTTTTAAATCGTTTTACAGCATTCAGTTCTGGTTCATCATTTTTAACGATAATTGCACCGCTGAAAATAAAAAGCAGGATTTGGAATAAAACATTTGAATTATGCCCTTATATTTCTTATCCTTTGCCGCTCAGTCAATAATAATTAATCGAACCATAAGGTTTTAAGTGCCTGGGTTCTTTTTTAACCACCAAGAGAGGTCAACATGAAAACAACATTAGGAACTTTAGCGGGCGTTGCGTTAATTGCACTGAGTGGTGCAGCGTTTGCTGATGAACAGACTGAAATCGGCAAAAAGATTTACGACCGTGCTTTTGGTCGTGGTTGTGGCACTTGCCATGACATTTCTTCAAATCCACAGTTAACTGCAAACATCAAAGCAGGCACTCTGGATCGTGCAAAATTTGAAGAAGTGCTTACAAACGGCAGAAACGCTATGCCAAAAGCAATGGATCAAATCATGACAAATGCAGCTGTAACCAAAGCAGGTTACACTGAAGAAATGGCGATTGATGCGTTGTATAAATACATCTCAACCAAATAAAAAATGCTTTTTTAGCCAAAAAAAACCGCCCTGATCTTGGGGCGGTTTTTTTATGCCTGATAAACAGATGTGTCAAGGCATATAACAGCGTCCGTGATCTAGGTAGTAAACACTTACTGCCGGGATAGTATTTAACTAAAATTAGATATTGCTTTTTCTTGGTACGCCATGAATACATGGGGCTGTGTCAGAGTTTGATGGTTCGACGCGCTGCATGTTAATACAACTGTGCGCGACAGGTTTCCGCTCCCATCATGCGGGTATCCAGGTTATACGAGGGGCTACCGGTAACGGCTTGATGCCACAAGGGATCTAGGAAATCAGGGTCAGCCTTAAATGCGATGATGTCGCGCTTGGTTTGTCGAAAATATTGCAACAATGCCAACGTTAACGTAGTTTTGCCGCAGTTTGAATGTGTACCTGCCAATAATGCGATTTTCATAAGCCCCATGCCACGCTTACAAAAATAGAACTATCCAATACCGACAAGAATACGGCGCATAGCTTGCTTTATCAACATAAGCAGATATAATCGCCGCCTGCTTTAAGGTTCCGTACGGTTTCACCACCTGAGGATTAAACGGGAAGTCGGTAAGGCTATTGATGCCAAAGCCGACGCTGCCCCCGCAACGGTATGTCAGTAAAGAATCATCTTGTGCCACTGTGTTTTTGCATGGGAAGGTGATGGTTCAGGCAATCCATCTAGGATATTGCCACTGATAAGCCCGGAGACCTGCCTGTAAGCGTATTCGGTACAGCGGAGGGCTGTAGTGCGAAGTGAGTCGATGCCTATCGGCTTGCGTCTTCGTCTGTCCTCCCCTGTGATTAAGTCACTATCATGCGCGGGCGGCGC
>JABFSV010000120.1 GCA_013140405.1 Methyloglobulus sp.
CCCTGATCTTTACAAAAACGACAAATTAACTGAGTTAATGGCTTAATAGTCAGTCATCTGCTCAAAAAAACCGGCTTTTCAGGAGCCTTTATTAACTTACTCCGGTTACCATTGGATAATTTTGCAAGTGGCTCCCTATTATTAATAGTCGGGTCTTCATGCTTAATTTTCGGGACTACTGCCTTAATATACGGGTCTCTTGTAGCGAATGTAGTAATAACAATAATTATCGTCTTGTATTTAATATTTTACTTAATTCGTTATTTGCAGAGAAAAGACGGAGAATTACTGAAAGAAAGAAACAGATTAATATTAGAGGCGAAGGACAAAAAAACCAAATTAATGCGAACAATTGATGAACTGATTACGCAACATTACAGATCACTGAATGCTGAGTATTTAAAAAGCGTTTATCAAGACTCTTATGAAAATAAGTTTTATGACAAATGGCATGAAGAAATTGATTATTTTATTAATAATGTTCTAAAAAAAAATCAAGACATAGCTTCTGCTTTAGAGTACACAGAATATGCCCGAGAACAACGGCAATTGGCAATAAGAAAGTCGGTGAAAAACGAGATAAGCGAGCAACAGGAAAGATCCATATATGAATAATATCTCTGTACATGACAAAAAATAGAGAAAGTTGATATAGTCCATTGAAATGTAACAATGCTGCGTTTGTTTTGGCAAACATGGAAAGCAGTAAACTACAAATCAACGAACTGGTCACTATCTTAAACCAACATTTTGCCTGGAACAAAGCCCGGATGGATTGTTTTGTCGGGATGTTGATCGGTCTGCTCAAGACCCGAAACATTAACCTGGTGGAAATGGCGACAGGGTTTGCCAGCGAAGCCTTGCCGGGATCGCGTTACCGACGGATCCAGCGGTTTATACACAGCTATTGGCTGGACTACGACAAAGTGGCTGAGTTTGTCATGTCGCTATTCGGTTTTAAGGACACTCCTTTTTACTTGGCGATGGACCGAACCAATTGGCAGTGGGGTAAGAAGAACTTGAATATCTTAATGCTGGCCGTGGTTTACAAAGGCGTGGCGGTTCCGGTGTATTGGCTATTGTTAGACAAGAAAGGCAATTCGGACACGCGTGAACGCATCGCCTTGATGAAACGATTTGTCCGGCAGTTCGGCAAAGAGTTGCTATTGGGGGTATTGGCTGATCGTGAGTTTATTGGGGGACGCTGGTTAGCGTGGTTGAAAGAGGAAAGCATCCCTTTTTACCTCCGCATTAAAAAAGATGCCAAAGTGCCTAACCGTCGGGGCAAACCGGTGCAGGCCAAACAATTGTTCCAGTTCCTCAAGCCTGGCGAGGCACTTGTTCTCCCGGACGCAAAAACCATGACGGGGGAAGCCGTTTACCTCGCAGGCCTGCGCTTAGCGGATGGGGAATTGTTGGTCGTGGCGTCCGATAAAGCTTGTCCTGGTGCCATCGCCATTTACGGAAAGCGCTGGCAGATTGAAACCTTGTTTGCTTGCCTGAAAGGGCGCGGTTTCAACTTGGAGGAAACCCGCGTCACCGACCGCACCCGCATCAAGCGTTTGTTGGTGGTACCGGTGATGGCTTTTTGCTGGTCGCACCGCACCGGCGAATGGCGGCATGAGGCCGTGAAGCCCATCAAAGTGAAAAAACATCAGCGCTTGGCAAACAGTTTTTTTAAATATGGCCTGGATTGGCTGCGGGACCATCTATTGGGAACAATGGCAAAACTTAGCTTGGTTTGCCAAACTTTTATTCATATTATTGAAAATAAAGAAATTATTTTCCAGCTTTGATTTTTGTCATGTACAGAGGAATTCTATACAGAGACTGTCATTCTTACATACGAGAACCTGCATGAAATAGTCTACCTCACAGTTTCAATGAAGCAAACAGCTAACAGCATTAGAGAGTTGGAAGCCGAGATAAACCAATATTCAGCAGATGGAATGCAAAGCGACTCCCTCTTTCCAACCCTGGACTTTGAGCAAATGACTCCAATTGATTTTGAACACTATTGCGCCGGTATTTTGCGAAATAACGGTTGGCAAACTAAGGTGACGAAGGGTTCTGGAGACCAAGGAGTAGATATAGTTTCAGAACACGGTGATATTAAAGCTGTGTTCCAGTGCAAAAAATATTCAAACCCCGTTGGAAATAAAGCGGTACAAGAGATTATTGCCGGGAAGCACTTCGAACAGGCAGATTTTGCAACTGTGGTTTCTAACGCTCAATTTACTGCCTCTGCCAAACAAATCGCTAATATAGCTGGCGTAAAATTGCTCCATTATTCTGAACTTGACAATTTTGCAAGAGAACTAAAATACTTAGAGAATTGGTAATTACCAAAATACCATTTATAATGTTTTCATACTGTAAAAACGGAGGTGCTGCATATGAAGACAACGATCCTGGCACGGAATGGGGTGTCCACGAAAACGATGGGCTTGATTTCGCGTTTGGTGGACTTGGTTCCCTGGCCTGCGCGACGGAGTGCAATGGGTGATGTAGCGCTGTCGCTGCTAGACGGTAAGCCCCGTGTTGCCGAGCAGGTGTTTGGTTGGAGCCGGTCTGCTGTTGAAGTAGGCATCAAGGAGTTTCAAACCGGCATTTCGTGCGTGAACGACCTATCCGCCCGGCACAAACCTAAAACCGAAGACAAGAACCCTGATCTAGTGGCCGAAATACACGCTATTATGGGGCCGCAAAGTGAGGCTGAATCCAGCCTGCGCACCACCTTGTTGTACACGAACATGACAGCTAAGGCCGTTTACGATGCGCTGGTGGAGAAGGGGTGGCCGACAGAATCCTTACCGACCGTGCGCACGATTTCCAACATCCTGGGTCGTCTTGATTATCGCTTACGCACGGTGGCTAAAACCAAGGTTCAAAAAAAACCGCAGAGACCGATGCCCTCTTTGAAAACGTCAGGCAGATAAACGCACGGGCCGATGCGGATACTAAAACCTTGAGGATCAGCCTGGACACCAAGGCGACCGTCCATGTGGGTGACTATTCCAGGGGTGGGCGCTCGCGTGGGGCCGTGGCTGTCAAGGCATTGGATCTTGATATGTGCCCCAAGGTGAAATTGGTGCCGGGCGGCATCCTGGAGCCGGTCACTGGCAGGTCGTTTTTGTTTTTCGGCACCCACCACAAAACCAGCGACTTTCTCGTTGACGGCATTATACTGTGGTGGGAGGAAAGAAAGCAGGAACTATCCGGCCTGAAACACCGGGTCATCAATCTGGATAACGGACCGGAATGTAATGGACACCGCAGTCAATTCCTGCTCCGTATGACAGAATTTGCCGATAGGACGGGGCTCTGTATACGGCTTGTCTACTACCCGCCGTATCACAGCAAATACAATGGCATTGAGCGTTATTGGGCGGGGCTGGAGAAGTCATGGAACGGGCATCTGCTAACCCATCTTCGTGACTCCAGTCTCTCTAAGTCATTGAATTTTTGTTGCACGCGGCTTTTGTTTCGAAAAAACTCCTTTAAAATCAATGGTCATTTTTTGACACTCTTTGTAGTGCCATCTAATTATAGTAGTATCTTGATTTCTTCCGGATTTGCGCCCATGCTAAAGCCATGTATATTCGAAGAACCAAAAC